>NZ_JAPCJD010000009.1:78417-97768 GCF_027707845.1 Aeromonas sp. QDB14
TGAGCGTCCTTAGCTCAGCTGGTTAGAGCACCACCTTGACATGGTGGGGGTCGGTGGTTCGAATCCACTAGGACGCACCATAACAGTTTGAATAAATTGCAGATATGAATTTGATGTGGGTCTAAAGCTCAGTCGGTTAGAACAGTACTTTGACATGGCGTAGGCAATGTCGTTGGTTCGAATCCGGTTGAACACAGATGTGGGTTTATAGCTCAGTTGGTTAGAGCACTACCTTGACATGGTAGGGGTCGTTGGTTCGAATCCAATTAAACCCACCACTCCCCTGCAATGACACACAAAGTCGCCTTGCGCACCCTGCGTCCTTAGCTCAGCTGGTTAGAGCATCACCTTGACATGGTGGGGGTCGGTGGTTCGAATCCACTAGGACGCACCAGATTTGAAAAGCCCGCTTGATAGCGGGCTTTTTGCATTGGTCGGCTCTGACATCCGCTCTCCCCCGTCATCTGCCTCCTGTCCCCTCTGGCCCACGGGCCGCCATTGTCGTGCCATGGCCGCCGCGTTTACCTCGCTTCGTCAGAAGAGATCGAGCTGCTGGCCGCAGATCCGCTCGAACGACTCCCCCACAAAGGGAAGGATGGCGTCGGCGATGGGCCTGAGCTGCTTGTCGATGTAGTGCTCGTAGTCGACGGCGCTGCGCCGGTACTCCAAAGGCTCGGGGCCGTTCAGGGTCATCAGGTAGGCGATGGTGCCCCTGTGCTGATAACGCTGGGGCAGGCCGCGGCGCAGATTCTCCTCATCCGCCAGGCGCGCCGCCCGCACATGGGGCGGCACGTTCTTCTGATACTCCTCGAGTTTCTGGCGCAGCCGCTTGCGGTAGATGAGCAGATCGTCGTGACGGCCGGCCCGGGTCTCGTCCACCATGGTGCGCACATAACTGCTGGGATCCTGGTCGTGGAACACCATTTCGTAGAGCCGGGTCTGGAATGCCTTGGCAAGGGGTGTCCAGTCGGTGCGCACCGTCTCCAGCCCCTTGAACACCAGGTGCTCCCCTTCCCCTTCGCCCACCAGTCCCGCATAGCGTTTCTTGCTCCCCTTCTCCAGCCCGCGAATGGTGGGCATCAGGAAACGGCGGTAGTGGGTCTCGTACTGGATCTCCAGATGGCTCGGCAGGTCGAACTCCCGCCTTATCAGCGCGGCCCAGTTGTCGTTGATCATCTTCGCCAGTCGCTGGCCAATCTCGTCCGCCTGTTCGAGACGGATATCGCTCCCCAGGTGCACGAAGGTGGAGTCGGTGTCCCCATAGATCACCTCGAACCCTTCTGCCTCTATCCACTCCCGGGTCTGCTGCATGATGCCGTGGCCCCGCAAGGTGATGGAGGAGGCGAGCCTCGGGTCATAGAAGCGGCAGCCCCCCGACCCCAGCACCCCGTAGAAGGAGTTCATGATGATCTTGATGGCCTGGGAGAGGGCCTTGTTACTGGCGGCCTTGGCCCGATCCCGCGCCGCCCAGAGGGTGGCGATGAGATCCGGCAGGAAGTGGCGGGTTCGGGAGAACAGGGCGCCGCGAAAGCCTGGAATGGCGTTATCCGGGTGTTTGAGCCCCTCCACCAGCCCCATGGGGTCGATGCAGAAGGTGCGGATGATGCTGGGATAGAGGCTCTTGAAGTCGAGCACCAGCACGTGGCGATAGAGCCCCGGCTTGGAGTCCATCACATAGCCGCCGGGGCTTGCGAGCCCGCCGTCTGCCGGCAGGTTGGGCGCCACATAGCCACCGCGGTGCAGCCGTGGCAGATAGAGGTTGGTGAACGCCGCCACCGACCCGCCCACCCGGTCGAGCTCAAGACCGGTGAGGGAGGCGCGCTCGATGGCGAAGGGGATGAGGTGGCAGAAATCGAAGATCTCCCACACCAGCCTGCAATCTTCCAGGTTGTAGCGGGCCAGCGCCTCCTTGTCGGAGTGGAACAGCTCGGTGATCTTCTCCCCCCGGTTGGCCACGTCCTCGATGTCCTTGCCCCGCCCGAGCAGCTCGCTCGCCACCGCATCCAGGCTGTAGCTCGGGAACTGCCAGGTGGCGCTCTTGAGGGTATCGATGCCGTCCAGCACCATGCGCCCCGGGATGATGACGTTGCCGCTCTGGGGGTCGTTTCGGGACGAGCGCCAGAAGCAGAGCTCCCGCCCGCGCCCGAGCCGCAGCCGCCGCTTGTGGAGTTCGGCGCGGCGCAGCAGCAGGCGAAAGTCGAAATTCACCACGTTCCAGCCGATGACGAGATCGGGATCGTGCAGGCTGAACCAGCCCTCCAGGGCACCGAGCAGGGCTGGCTCGTCCGCCACCCACTCGACGGGGGTCTCCCAGTCCTGCGAGTCCGGCTCCGGGGCACCAATCATGATGACCCGCGCGTCCTCTTCGCTATGAAGCCCCACCGAGAAGAGAGTGCCATCCATGGCGCACTCCACGTCCAGGGAGACCCAGGAGAGGGTCGGCGTCACCGCCTGCGGCGCACAGCGCGCCTCGTTTACCTCCCAGTAACCCTGCCTGCCCCCCTTTCGCCTCGCCTTGCCGTCAAAGCGCATCCCGGCGGTGATGAAGCGCTCCATGAGAAAGCGCTCGGGCAGGCGGATATCCGCCTCGAAGTGCTCCAATCCGCGGATGAGCAGCAGCTCGATGGCGCGGTGGAAGGCGCTCAGGGTGGCAAAGTAGCAGCCCACCACCCGGCTCCCCTCGAAGGTGTGCATGGGGAGGCGGCGAAAACGCCCCCTCACCCCGGCCCCCTTGAAAAGCTCTGCCGCCTCCTCCAGGTGGCGTTCCGGGAGGAAGAAGACCGGCTCCTGCCCCGGCACCACCACCCGTACCGGTCCCTGTGCGCTCCAGAGCCACATCACGATCTCGGTACGCCCCTGCACATCCCGACCATGGCGGGTCAGGATGAAGCCGTCGAGCGGCGGGGTCACGGGAGGGAGGGGCTGGATGTCGGTCATGCAGGTGGTCGGGCTCAAGAGTGGGATGGGACTATTGTACGTTCATACAGTACCCGGCTGCAATTGCCGGGCTGGGCCCTCAGGGCAGGCGCTGTGCCCCGTCTTTGCCATCCGGCGCCGGATTGGGGCATAGTAACCTCGGCATCACTCACAGGCACCGGGCGAGACGGCATGTCCAACTTCCGGCAGACGCTGCGGCCTGCGCGCGCCAACCTTTTCCTCGACAAGGAGCACCCCATGACACAACAGTGGCAACGCATTGCCTCCCGCCTCACCGATGTGGGCGGCATCCCGGTGGCTCGCGCCATCCCGGTCAAGGAGCGGCGCACCATCGGGCCCTGGTGTTTTCTCGATCATATCGGCCCGACCCGCTTTGCCCCCGGCGCCCCCGGCATGGATGTGGGGCCCCACCCCCACATCGCCCTGCAGACCTTCACCTGGATGCTGGAGGGGGAGATCCTCCACCGGGACAGCCTGGGCAGCAAGCAGGTGATCCGTCCGGGCCAGGTGAACCTGATGACCGCAGGACGGGGCATCGCCCACACGGAGGAGTCGGTCCCGAACCAGCCCGATCTGCACGCCGCCCAGCTCTGGATAGCCCTGCCAGAGGCGGATCAGCATACCCCGCCCCGCTTCGATCACTACCCGACGCTCCCCCGCTGGCAGCAAGGGGAGATCACCCTCACTCTGCTCATCGGCGAGCACGGCAGCCGGCGCGCCCCCACCCTGCACTTCTCCCCCATTCTGGGGCTGGATCTGCACGCCCCCGAGGGAGGCGAGATCACCCTTCCCCTGGATCCCGCCTTCGAGCACGGCCTCTTTCCCCTCGCGGGGGAGACCATCGTCGCAGGGGAGGCCCTGGCCCCGGAGCAGCTGCTCTACCTGCCCCCCGGCAACCGGGAGGTGGCGCTGACCCTGCGCCCGGGCGCCCGGCTGCTGCTCATCGGCGGCGAGCCCCTGCCCAAACCGCTGCAGATCTGGTGGAACTTCGTGAGCGTCGACAAGGAGGCCATTCGCACCGCCGCCGCCGACTGGGAGAGCGGTCATCCGCGCTTTGGCGAGGTGACGGGTTACCAGGGGCCCCGTCTCAAGGCGCCACCCCTGACCGGGCTCTGAGCCAGGGTCCAAAACAAAAGAGCGCCCATGGCGCTCTTTTTGATTGGAATGAAGGCCCGTCAGGACTCCTCTTCCTGCTCCGCCTGCAACCTGGCCCGGCGGGCCATGGCCTCCTCCTGGGCACTTTCTATCTCGTGCAGCACGCCATCCAGATCGATGGCCTCCCGGCTCTCTTCGAACAGGCCGGTGAGCTCGGTCTCGGGGCCCAGCTTGCCATCCTCGAACAAGGACCACATCTCCCGGGCATACCGGGTCTTGAGCAGTTCGGGGGCATACATGCCGTAGTAGTTGCGCATGTTGTCGACATCCCGCTCCAGCATGGCCCTGGCCTGGTTGTTGGCGGCGGCATCCACCACCTGGGGCAGGTCGATGATGACGGGCCCCTCTTCGTCCACCAGCACGTTGAACTCCGAGAGATCCCCGTGAATGAGACCGGCGCAGAGCATGCGCACCACGTAGCGGATCACCTTGCCATGATCCACCAGAGCCTGCTCACGGGTCAGGGCCACATCGTTGAGACGGGGAGCGACGTTGCCGTCGGCGTCGGTGATGAGCTCCATCAGCAGCACGCCATCGAGGCAGACATAGGGCCTGGGAACCCGCACCCCGGCCGCCGCCAGCTTGAACAGGGCATCCACCTCGGTGTTCTGCCACACCTCTTCGTGCTGCTTGCGACCGTACTTGGAGCCCTTCTCCATGGCGCGGGCATCGCGGCTGCTGCGTACCCGCCGCCCTTCCTGATAGACCACGGCCTGCTTGAAGCTGCGCTTTGACGCCTCTTTGTAGACCTTGGCGCAGCGGATCTCGTCGCCGCAGCGCACCACATAGACGTCGGCCTCTTTGCCGCTCATCAGCCGGCTGATGACATCGTCCACCAGGCCGTCATCAACCAGAGGTTGGATTCGATTTGGAATTTTCATGACCGCCCTTTTACCCTATTTGCACCTTGTTTGCACCTGTTTGCTGGTGGCCTGCCACCCCTGTCAGAAACGGCCCGCAAGGGGGCCGTGTCGATCAAGGTTCCGGTGGCAGCCCCTGGCGGATGCGGCGGATCCCCGCCTCGTAGAGACCGTCTTCGCCCTGATCGTGCTCCTGGGTTTCGAAGATCTTGAGAAACCACATGTACTGCTCGGGGAAGCGGCCAAGCTGCTGCTCCACCATGCGGTTCATCTGGTTGACGTCCGCTACCAGATCCGCGGTGGGATAAGGGTCGAACGGCGCCTCGATCTCCAGCCGGTAGCACCCCTGATCCTCGTCGTAGCAGGCCAGAATGGGCACGGCGCGGGCACCGGTCAGCTTCACCAGTTTGGGCAGGGCCGGCAGGGTCGCCTTGGGGTGGTTGAAGAAGGGCACGAAGAGGCTCGCCTCCCGGCCGTGATCCTGATCCGGCAGATAGAAAAAGCTGTCGCCGCTGCGCAGGGCCTTGATGGCGGGCTTGATGCCGACGCTGCGCTCGTAGATACGCCCACCCTTGCTGCGCTCGCGGTTGATGTACCAGTCGAACACCGCATCCTTGGGGCTTTTCATCATGGTGCACATCTTGATCCCCTGGAGGGGGAAGTAGCGGCCAATCATGTCCACCGCCCAGGTGTGGGGCACCACGAAGATCATGGGGCGACCGGCTGCCCGCTCCGCCTCCACGTGCTCCCAGCCGCTCACCTTGACGCGCCCCTTGAGGAAGTCGGGGCTGCGCCAGGTCAGCTCGCCAAAGCCCAGGAAGGTCTTGAGCCCCACCCGGATGGATTTCAGCAGCAGGGCCTGACGGCCCGCCTCGTCGAGATGGGGGAAGCAGATCTTGAGGTTGGTGTCGGCGATGTAGGCCTGCTTCCTGGAGACGCGCAGCAGCAGGGGGGCCAGGTAGTCGGCCAGCTTGTCCCGTGCCCTTGCCGGCACCCAGGCCAGCAGGGAGAGCAGAGCGACGGCCAGCCAGCTGCCCCACAGACGGGGGTGCAGCAGGCGCGGATGAAAAGAGGTGTCAAACACCGGATCTTGTGCGGACATGGTCGCCATCGAATCATCAAAACAGAGCGTCATTTTAGTGATCCTGACAACTTTTTCTACCCTGCCCTGCACAGCGCCCCCGCGCCAAGTCACTGATCAGACAAGTTAGAAATAAAAAGTGGCCCGCTTGGGGCCACATTTTTGCACCGGGTGAGCGCAAGGCTCAGGGGTGAGGAGCAAGGCCCCGGCGGATGCGCCGGATCCCCTCTTCGTAGAGGCCATCCGGCCCCACCTGATCCTCACGGGTGTCGAAGATCTTGAGGAACCACATGTACTGGCCCGGGTGGCGGCAGAGCTGGCGCTCCACGCTGTCGTTCATGCGGCAGGTATCCGCCATCAGATCCCCGCTCGGGTAGTCGGCGTAGGGAGCCTCGACCTCCAACCGGTAGCCGTGCGCCTGCTCGTCATAGCAGGCCAGCACCGGCAGGGCCCGGGCGCCGGTCAGCTTCACCAGCCGTGGCAGGGCCGGCAACGTCGCCTTGGGGTGGTTGAAGAAGGGGGCGAACAGGCTTGCCTCCCGGCCGTGATCCTGATCCGGCAGATAGAAGAAGCTCAGACCGGATTTCACCGCCTTGATCACCGGCTTGATGCCGGCGCTGCGCTCATAGACGCGGCAGCCGTGCCGGGCCCGCGCGCCGTTGATGTGCCAGTCGAACACCGGGTTGCGGGCGCTCTTCATCATGGTGCACATGGGCAGGCCCCGCTGGGCAAAGTAGTAGCCCGCCGCGTCGATGGGCCAGCTGTGGGGCACCACCAGGATCACCGGTCGGCCAGCGGCCTGCTCCGCCTCGATATGTTCCCAGCCGCTGACCTGGATCCGCCCCATCACGTGGGCGGGGCTGCGCCAGGTGAACTCGCCAAAGCCCAGCAGGCTCTTGAGGCCGACCCGGATGGAGGTCATCAGGATGGCCTCCCGCTCGGCCTCGCTCTTCTCCTTGAAGCAGATGGCGAGGTTGGTCCTGGCGATGTAGATCTGCTTCTTCGAGATGGCGCATACCAGGGGCGTCAGAGCATCGGCCAGGCGATCCCGCCAGCGCGGGGGCACGAAGGCGAGCACACCGATGGCGCCGAGGGCGAGCCAGCTCAACCAGTAACGGGGGTGCAGCAGACGAGGCTGGAATCGGGCGTCAAACACGGGATCAGATGAGGACATGGGGCACGACAAAACAATGGGAAGATAAAGTGGCGCGCATCGTGACAGGTATTACCAGTTAACGCCAACTGAATGTCGCCTGTATGGGCAACTATTTAAGCCACTTCACGGATTGACAAAATTAATCTGCTTCATTTGATTCCCCTCTGTGTCACTGCATCACGAACGGCAGACCCCGCACGGGCGGGGTCGATGACGAGGGGGGATGAAAACCTTGTGCCTAGCGGCGTGCGGGCTGCCCCGGCAGGTCATCCTGCACCGCCGGCAGGAAGAACATCAGGTAACGCAGGGCCACGTAACCCACCACCAGGGTGGCCACCCCCAGCTCCAGATAGGCCAGCTGATGGAGCTGCTCGGCATAGCGGGCCGCCTCCGGCCACTGCGACAGCAGGTGACTCACCTTGAACAGGGCGGTGGCCCCGATCACCAGGGGGAAGGTGAAAGCGGCGTAACCCGGCGAGAACGGCAGGCGCAGCAGCTTGATGAAGGCCAGGTAGATGATGCCGGTCATCAGCACGGCGATCCCGAGCAGCACCGCCACCAGCAGCAGGGAGGGATCCTGGCTCACGGTGAGGTAGCCGGCCAGCGACAGGCTCGCCGGGGCGGCCAGGATGGCGATAGTGGGCTTGGCGGCATCCGGCACCTCGTGGCTGAAGATGAGGCGATAGAGCATCAGCGGCAGCATCAGGCCGTAGCAGGCCATGCCGAACCAGAGCAGGCCGGTGGCCAGGGATGCGAAGGGACCGCCCGGGTAGGCCACGTCAGCCACGATGATCCCCACCGGCGGCACAAACCAGCTCGGCACCATGTGATGGATTTCGAACGCTCTGGCCCTGTGCCAGACGAAAGTGGCGAGGAAGACGAGGTGGATGATGACCGCAAACAGCCAGAGCCCCTGCCCCAGGGTCGGGGCGAGCAGGCCGACCGCCTTGGAGACCACCATGGTCCCCATGGCGTAGGTGGGCACCACGCTGCCCACCACGGGATGGGCGAGATCCTGCCACAGCAGGCGCGGGTGGATCAGAAACTTGAAGGTCAGGACGAGGAGCAGCACGGCGGCGATGGCGGCCCCCAGCAGTTGCAGACGGCCATCGAACTGACCGGCATTTTCCCAGCACCAGCCGAGGCTGGCGATCCCCAGAGCCAGACCGGCCATGGGGGTCGGGGCGGCGGCCAGGGAGCGGCGGGTTCTTGCGATCATGGCGAATACCCTCTTGATGATGACGATGGGCATAGGATAAAGGGGGTCTATCGTTTACGATATCTAAATGAATTGAACTTAGCGTTTAGGAAAATCAAACGATATGAAGCTCACCCTGCAACAACTCAAGGTGTTTGCCACCATCGCCCGCCACGGCAACCTGGGGGGCGCCGCCAATGAACTTTGCCTGAGCAAGGGGGCCGTCTCCCAGTCGCTGCAGGAGCTGGAGCGCCAGCTCGCCACGCCCCTGTTCGACCGGGTGCACCCGAGGCTTCAGCTCAACAGCGAGGGGCGCCTGCTGCAACCGGCCGCCGAGGAGCTGCTGACCCGGATGCAGGAGATAGAGCAGCTCTTCAGCCCCGATGCCGAGCCGAGCGGCCAGCTGCACCTCGGGGCCAGCCAGACCATCGGCAACTACCTGCTGCCCGCCCTGCTGGCGGAGGGGGCCCAGGAGCTGGGAGCCGCCCCCAGGGTCACCATCGCCAACACCCACCTCCTGTGCCATGCCCTCGCCCACTTCGAGCTGGATCTCGCCCTCATCGAGGGGGAGAACCACCACCCGGACCTGGTGAGCGAACCCTGGCTGGAGGACGAGATGCTCATCATCGCCGCCCCCGGTCACCCCCTGGCGGATCAGCTCGAGCTGCCCCTGCGCCGGCTTGCCGGGGAAACCTGGGTGCTGCGCGAGGCGCAATCCGGCAGCCGCGAGCAGTTCGAGCAGCAGCTCCAGCCCCACCTGCCCCGCTGGCAGGCGGGGATAGAGCTCAATACCCTGGAGGCGGTGATGCTGGCGGTGGAGAAGGGGCTCGGCATCTCCTTCATCTCCCGCCTCGCGGTGGCGGACCGGCTGGCACAGGGGCGCCTGGTGGCCCTCACCCCGAGTCGCCGCTTCCCCCGCCAGCTCTCCCTCGTCTGGCACAAGCAGAAGTTCCACTCCGTCGCCCTGCGCCGCTTCCTGGCCTTCTGCCGCGCCCAGACCCTGGCGTGAGAACCCCTTCGGATACGACAAGGGCGCCATTGGCGCCCTTGTCGTTCAGCCGATGCTCCCCTCGACCCTCAGCCCTTCCCCGGCCTCAGCCGGCGAGTCCCCCTTCAATCCAGCCGAGCACCTGCCGGGTCACGGCCTGGGGCACCCAGGGGGAGTCCAGCAGCCGGTGGCGCAGGCAATCGGCGAAGTGATCCGCCTCGTGCTGCATGCCGCCCCCCTCCACCGGCAGATAGATGTCCGCCGGCCAGATGACGGGGGCAGGCCCCCCTTGCCAGCGAATGTGCTGGGGATTCCACCACTTGCCCTCGATGACCAGGCGCCACCCCTCCCCGGACAAGGACGCTTCCCGCTCGAGATCCTCGATGATGGAGGCCCCGAGCTCGGCCCGAAACGGCTCATCGAACGTGAAGCTGGCGGTGAGATCCACCTCCCCCGGAGCCCGCGTCAGCGTCACCTCGGGGGCGGGGCAGCCCAGCCCCAGCCGATGGCAGAGGGCGGCATGGAGCCAGAGGGGATAGACCCCCACGTCCCAGGCGGCGCCGCCGTCGAGGGCAGGATCGAACAGCTTGCCCACCCTGGGCTGGGTCGAACCGAACGCCGCCCGCAGCTCGCGCGGCGGCGGCAGCAGGGGCAGGCGCTGCAACAGGGCGCGCATGGCGGGGAAGCACATCACCTTCATGGCCTCGAGCAGCAGCAGGCCCCGTGCGTGGGCGAGCGCCACCAGGGCGTCCCAATCCGCCACCCGGGTCACCGCCGGTTTTTCCACCAGTACGTGCTTGCCCGCCAGCAGCATCTGCCTCACCAGGCCCGCGTGCTCCGGGTGGATGACCGCCACATAGACGGCCTCCACCTCGGGGCTGGCGGCCAGGGCCTCATAGCTGCCATAGGCGTGGGGCAGCCCCAGATCCCGGGCGAACTCGTCCGCCCGTCCCTGGTCCCGGGCGGCGATGGCCACCACCTCGGCTCCCCTGGCGTGCCCGTTCACATCGCGGCAAAAACGCCGGGCGATGGCCCCCGCCCCGGCAATGCCAAAGCGCAGGGGCGCCCTTGTCTCGTCGTGCATCGTCTCTCCTTGCTACCCAATGGTGGACCCCGGCATCACGCCGGGCGCGGGCTCCCGGCCAGGCTGCGCAGCCAGCTTAACTCCTCGCCCCAGATGGACTCGTCGATGGTCTCGAGGATAAGCGGGATGCCGTCGAAACGGTCGTCGTTCATGATGTGGTGGAACACCGCCTCGCCGAGGTTGCCCTCCCGCAGGCTGTGGTGACGGTCGACCCGACTACCGAAGGTACACTTGGCGCCGTTGATATGCATCCCCTTGAGGTACTCGAACCCCACGATGCGGTCGAAGTCGGCAAACACCGCCTCGCACCCCTCGGGGGTACGCAGATCGTAACCGGCGGCGAAGGCGTGGCAGGTGTCAAAGCAGACGCCGACCCGACTCTTGTCCTCTACCCCGTCGATGAGGGTGGCCAGGTGCTCGAACGACCAGCCGAGGTTGGTGCCCTGGCCGGCGGTATTCTCGATCACCGCCGTCACCCCTTCGCTGCGCTCCAGCGCCCAGTTGATGGACTCGCTCACGAGCTTGAGGCTCACCGCCTCGGGGATCTGCTTGAGATGGCTGCCCGGGTGGAAGTTCAGGTAGCACAGCCCCAGTTGCTCGCAGCGCTTCATCTCGTCCAGAAACGCATCCCGGGACTTGGCGAGGGCGTCGGGGTCGGGATGACCCAGGTTGATGAGGTAGCTGTCGTGGGGCAGGATCTGCTCGGGACGAAAGCCCTCCTTCTCGCAGGCGGCCTTGAAGGCGCGAATACTGGCCTCGGAGAGGGGCGCCGCCTGCCACTGGCGCTGATTCTTGGTAAACAGGGCGAAGGCGTTGGCCCCGATGGCTTTGGCCCGGGCGATGGTGTTTTCCACCCCGCCCGCCGCACTGACGTGGGCTCCGATAAATTTCATCTCATCTCCTGTGCACTGTGACCGGGTGCCTGCCACACTGGCCACCGCACCCGTTGCCGGGGCGCCATTATGCCCAAGCCAACCCCTTGCGCCAAACCGGGATTGTCGATGGGGGCAATGGAAAAGGCGCCCGAAGGCGCCTTGATGAGAGACAGAACATCCCTGTCCGTCAATAGGCCAGACCGGCCCCGTAGGGATAGAGCGGGCTTTGTGAGTCCTTGGCCACGTCCGGGGACTGGGCCAGCACCGCCTGCCAGCTCGAGGGCAGCTCGAAGGGGAGCTTGCCGCGTGCCTTCTGGGTGCCGCTCATGACATCGAACAGGGCCTGATCCAGGGCGCCGAAGTTGGCGAGCAGCACCCGGGCCGCCGGGGCCACCTCGGTCAGGATGGCGGGCCTGTCCAGATAGACGGAGAGCACCAGGGGCACCCCGGCCTGCTCGATGGCCTGGATGGCGGCATAGTCATCCGCGCCGCGGTAGACCCCTTCGTGGGCCGTCTCCTGCACCACCTGAGCATTGCTGGCAAAGCCGAGCTGGCCGAAGTGGATGCTGCCAAACGGGAAGCGGGGGTCCTGCTCGCCCGGGGCGTTGACCCGCACGATGGCAAGCTCCGCGTCGGCCAGGTTCGTCACCACCGTATAGCCGTTGGCCCTGGCCACCTCGGCGTTGACATTGTGCAGATAGACCCGCTTGCCGTCCGCCTTCAGCGGCAGCAGGGCCCCCTCGTTCTTCAGCAGCACGTGAGACGCCGCCTGGGCGGCCTGGGCCTCCTGCTGGAACTCGGCCTTGCCCACCAGGGCCACCGCGGCCTCGGCATCCACATAGGGATTCTCGAAGAGCCCGAGGGCAAACTTCTGGGCCAGGATCCGCTCGGCCGAAGTGGTGATGGCCGCCTCGGTCACCAGACCGCTCTGCACCGCCGCCAGCAGGGGAGCCGGATCTTCCACGCCACCGAACTGATCCACCCCGGCGTCGATGGCCTTGGCATAACGCTCGGCCTTGGTGAGCTTCTCCACGCCCCAGGACATGCCAAAGGGCACGGTCCAGGGGCTCACCCCGGCATTGACTTCATCCTGGGTCAGCCCCTGCTCGCAGCGGCTGTCACAGTCATTGACGATGCCCCAGTCGCTCAGCACCACGCCGTCAAACTTGAAGTGGCCCCGCAACAGATCCGTGATGATCTGGCGGTTGAAACCAAACCCCACCTCCTCGACGGGCTGCCCATCCTGGGTCAGGCCCAGGGGCATGGCGTAATAGGGCATCACGGCGGCCACCCTGGCCTCGAAGGCACCCTCGAAGGGCACCAGGTGGTAAGCAAACTGGCCGCCGGGGTAGACCTGCTCCTTGCCCCAGGGGTTGTGGGCATCCAGCCCGTCCTTCTGGGGACCGGCCCCGGCGAAGTGCTTGACCACGGTGACCACGCTCTCCTTGCCTATCCCCTCGCTCCCCTGCTGGAAGCCCTCGATGTAGGCCTTGACCAGGGACTTGGCGAGCAGGTTGTCTTCCCCGAAGGTGCCGTTGATGCGGCCCCAGCGCGGCTCGGTCGCGAGATCCGCCTGGGGCGAGAGGGCCTCGTGGATGCCGACGGCACGGTACTCCTGACGGGCGATGTCGCCAAAGCGCTGCACCAGGGCAGCATCGCCGATGGCGGCCAGCCCCAGGGTCTCGGGCCACTGGGAGAAGGCCCCGGCACCGATGCTGGTGGCGTTCGGATCATGGGTGAAGTGGTTGCGGGGATCCGTGCTCACCGTCATGGGGATGCCGAATCCCACCCCTTCCAGCAGGGCCTGCAGGGTGTTGTTGTCTGCGGCGATGGCCGCCGGATCACCGGCCATGCGGGTGATGAAGGTGTTGACCCCGTCCTCGCGCAGCATCTTGTCCATGGCCGCGAGGTTCACCCGCCCCGCCCCGTCCAGCACCAGGGTGCCGTGCATCATCAGCCCTGCCTTCTGGGCCAGGGTGAGCCTGCCCACCAGATCCCGGGCCCGCTCGGCGGCGCCGAGGCGCCAGTCCTCGTAGGGGGTCAGGGTGCCGCTGCCATCGAGATCCTTGAATTGCAGGCCGTCCTGCTCGATGAGGGTGACGGTGCGGTGGCCCAGAACGGGCTGCTCGGGCTTGGGGGTGGAATCGTTGTCGTTGCACCCTGCCAGCAGCAGGGCCCCGATGGCGAGGGCGACACGGGTTCGGGAGAGCGAGTGGTGTTTCATTGTTGTTATCTTCCTTGTGTGTGTAGGAGTCGCCACTCTATGCAAAAGCGGCCCCTCTCACTTGCCCGTCGGGTGCAGGAAGTTGCCGGTTGGGAGCAGGATTGAAAAGTGTGAAAAGGGTTGCAGGGTTACCCTTGGTTACAAATCTGAAACATGAAAGCGGCGCTGGCTCACGGCAATCCGCCGCCGTTGGCCGATGATGGTGGGCCACCGCTGACAAGGATTTTTGCCGTGAAGACCGTCTCCAACCGGATTGCCCTGCACTGCCTCAACCACTGGCAGGCCCGCGGGCGGGATCCTGCTGCCCTCCTGCACCCCTGCGGCATCGCTCACGAAGAGCTGCTGATCCCCCAGGGGCGGCTCGACACCGGGCGCCACTTCCGGCTGCTGGCCGGGGCAGCCCCCCACGTGGATCTGGCCCTCGACTGGACGCCCCCCGCCCTCCCCGGCCTCTTTGCCGACTTCATGTCGCTGGCGAGCCTGTGCTGCAACGCCGCCACCCTTCGCCAGGCCCTGCACTTCTTCCTCGCCTACCGCCCCCTCATCGGCGAGAGCGACGAGATCCGCCTGCAAGAAGAAGAGGGGCAGGCCAGGATCAGCTACCACTCGGAGTCCGATCACCCGGACGTCATCGCCCTGAGCAGCCTGGCCAACCTCTGCCACCTCTATGCCCTGCTCCAGTTCTACCACCCGGGCCAGGGGCTGCTGGTGCTGCCCACCCCGGTACGCCCCAGGCTGTGGCGTGAGCTGGCAGGCTGGCTGGAAGGGCGGTTGCAACAGGGGGCGGACTTCGAGCTGCGCTTTCCCGCCGCCTTGCTCGATCTCGCCCACGGGCAGTGCAACCTGCCCCTGCAACCCCTGCTGCTCGGGGAGCTCGACCGGCAGATGGCCCAGCTTCGCCCAAGCAGCCGCTACCGGGACAGGGTGATGACACTCATCCGCCAGCAGCTGTGGCAAGAGAGCGCCGAGGCCTCCTCTCTGCTCGATGGGGTGTGCGAGCACCTCAAACTGACCCGCTGGACCCTCAACCGCCATCTGCGGGAGGAAGGGTGCCACTTCTCGGGCCTGCTGGAGCGGGTGCGCCGGGAGGAGGCCTGCCGCCTGTTGCAGGATCCCGCCCTCCCCCTGCAGACAGTGGGGGAGCGCCTGGGTTTTGCCCGCCAGAGCAGCTTTACCCGCTTCTTTCGCGAGGAGTTTGCCCTCTCGCCGAGGGAGTTTCGCTCAAGGCGCAGCCGCCTCTGAGGCGCCCCCGAGATGGGCGGCGAGCAACCCCGCCAGCCAGTGGATGAAGAGCTGGACCCTGGGGGCCAGTTGGCGGCGATGGGCATAGAGGGCGTGGATGGGGAGCGGCGGCGGCTGCCACTGGGGCAGGATGCTCACCAGCTCGCCCCCCGCGAGCAGGGATTCGACCCCCACCCGCGGCATCTGGATGATGCCAAGCCCCGCCAGCGCCGCCGCCAGGTAGGTCTCGCTGTCATTGACCATGAGGGCCCCCGCCATGGGCAGCAGGGCGCGGTGGCCATCTTCCGCCAGGTATTCAAAGCCGGGCTCGCTGCGCCCCTGCCCGGCACCAAACCCGGAACCATAGTGCACCAGCCGGTGGCCCGCCAGATCCCCAAGGGTGCGGGGCACCCCGTGGCGAGCCAGGTAGCCTGCGCTGGCACAGTTGATCTGGCGATAGTGACCAAGGGGCCTGGCCACCAGGCTGGAGGGCTCAAGCGCCCCGACCCGCACCACGCAGTCAAACCCCTCGCGCACCAGATCCACCCGCCTGTCCGTGCTGCTCAGCATCAGTTGCAGGGCGGGATGCTGCGCCAGAAAGTCCGGCAGGGCCGGGATCACCAGGTGACGGGCCATCCGGCTTGGCATGTCGACCCGCAGTTGTCCCGAGATCTGCCCCCCCTGGCGAAACAGGCCGTCAAACTCCTCCATGTCCGCCAAAAGCTCCCGGCATCTGGCATAGCAGAGCTGGCCGTCCGTGGTGAGCTGCACCCGCCGCGTGGTACGCAGCAGGAGCCGGGTCCCCATGCGCTCCTCCAGCCGACGGATGGCGGCAGAGAGGGTCGCCTTGGGGATGCCCGTCTGCTCGGCGCAGCGGGTAAAACTCTCCAGCTCGGCAACCCGCACGAAGGCTCTCATCGCATCCAGTTGATCCATGGCCTGATTGTCTCGATAAACGGAACAGTGATTCTATTATCACGCTATTTATCCAGTTTAAAAGGAACAATACAGTGATCCGGTCGGCTCGTATCGAGCCTGTGTCCGCCACCCTGACAGGAGTCATACCATGACCAGACCCATCGCCCTCATCACCGGGGCCAGCCGCGGCCTTGGCAAGCACGGGGCCCTGGCCCTCGCCGCCAAAGGCGTCGACCTCATCATCACCTATCGCAGCCAGGCCGCAGAGGCGGAGGCGGTGGTGACCCAGGCCCGCGCCCTCGGCGTTCGGGCCCATGCCCTGGCTCTGGACGTGGGCGAGAGCGCCACCTTCGCGGCCTTTGCAGAGGAGGTGACGCAACTGCTCGCCCGGGAGTGGCAGCGCACCCATTTCAACTTCCTGGTCAACAACGCCGGGATCGGCATTCATGCCAGCTTCGAGCAGACCACGGAGCAGCAGTTCGACACCCTGCTCAACATCCACCTCAAGGGGACCTTCTTCCTGACCCAGGCGCTCCTGCCCCTCCTGGCAGACGGCGGTCGCATCCTCAACCTCTCCACCGGCCTCACCCGCTTCGCCATGCCGGGTTATGCCGCCTACGCCGCCATGAAGGGGGGCGTCGAGGTGCTCACCCAGTATCTGGCCAAGGAGCTGGGCCCCAGGGGCATCGCGGTCAACGTGCTGGCCCCCGGCGCCATCGAGACCGATTTTGGCGGCGGCGTGGTGCGCGACAACAAGGGGGTCAACGACTTTCTCGCGAGCCAGACCGCCCTTGGCCGGGTGGGTCAGCCCGACGACATCGGTGGCGCCATCGCCGCCCTGCTCTCCGATGACTGCCGCTGGATCACAGCCCAGCGCATCGAAGCCTCGGGCGGCATGTTTATCTAGGCGGTCATGATTGCCTGCTGCACAAACAAGGAAGGCCCCCTCCGATGAGGGGGCCTTCCGGCATTGGGCAGACGAGGTGCGGCGCACCGGGCCCGTTACAGGGTCTTGCCACCGCTTGCAATGACCTGGCTGTACCAGTGGAAGCTCTCTTTCTTGATGCGACGAAGAGACCCTCCCTGCTCGTCCCTGTCCACGTAGACAAAGCCGTAGCGCTTCTGGTAGCCGTTGAGCCAGCTCAGGATGTCGGTGAAGGACCAGGCGCAATATCCAATCAGCTCGACCCCGTCCTGCATCGCCTCCTGGCACGCCTTGAGGTGGCTGTGCAGATAGGCGATACGGTAGTCGTCGTTCACCCTGTCCCCGGCTTCCAGCTTGTCGAACTCCCCCAGGCCGTTCTCGGTGATCATCAGCGGCAGGGCGTAGCGGGAGGAGAGCCGACGCAGGGCGATGCGCATCCCGGTGGGATCGATGGCCCAGTCCCAGTTGCTGGTCTCAAGGTGCGGATTGGGGGCCGTCTTGTAGAGGCCGGGAATGCCGCTGGAGGGCGTAGTGCCCTTCTTGCCCGTGGTGTTGATGCGCTGCATCGTCTGGCCGCCGAGGGGGTTGTCGGTGAAGGTCAGGGTGTAGTAGTAGTTAACCCCGATGTAGTCGGGGGTGCCTTCGCGCAAGAGCTCGAGATCGCCCGGCAGGATCTCCGGCGCCTCGCCGGTCTCCCGCAGATAGGCGAGCGCCGCCTGGGGGTAACGGCCGAAGCAGTAGGCATCCAGCCACCAGAGGTTGGTGAACTCCTCGGCATTCTCGAACGCCAGCATGTCGCTCGGGGCGCAGGAGGCCGGATAGGCGGGGGAGTATGCAAAGCTCGGCCCGATCAGGCCGTTTGGCACGTGCTGGCGAAACGCCTTGATGACCCGGGCATTGGCGAGAAACGCGATGTGGTTGGCGGCGAAGAAACGCTTCCTGTCCTGCACCGCGGGAGGATGGGTGCCAAGCTGGTAGGCGTTGGTCAGGTTGTAGTTCTGCTCGTTGAGCGACACCCAGTACTTCACCTTGCCGGCGAAGCGCTGATAGAGAGTCACGCAATAGCGCTCGAAGTCGTCGATGATGCGCCTGTCTTCCCAGCCGCCGTACTCATCCTGCAGGGCCTGGGGGAGATCCCAGTGATAGAGGGTCAGCACCGGCTCGATGCCGTGGGCCAGCAGGGCGTCGATGAGCCTGTCGTAGAAGGCGAGCCCCGCCTCGTTCACCTCGCCACGCCCCGTCGGGTAGATGCGCGGCCAGCTCACCGAGAAGCGATAGGCCTTGAGCCCCATCTCGGCCATCAGCGCCACGTCCTCTTCCACCCTGTGGTAGTGATCCACCGCCACGTCTCCGTTGCTCCCTTCAAAGGTCTTGCCCGGCAATTTGGTAAAGCTGTCCCATACCGAGGGGCCCTTGCCCTCCTCGTTCCAGGCCCCTTCCACCTGATAGGCGGCGGAGGCGGCGCCCCAGAGGAAACCGTTCGGGAAGTCGTTGAACTTGTGATGATGCATCTGGTGTTGCTCCTTCTGCGCGGATGGCGGGGGCCATCCCGTGATACGTCGACCCCGTACAGGGGCCCGAAATGAGTTGGCACCAGCATCCAACACTTCTAGAATTCCGTCCAATGACAAATATGGCCACCTATCATTCCTATCTGGAATCAAGCGAGGCACCATGGAGTTGAGAGACCTGAAAGCCTTCGTCACCCTGGGGGAGGTATTGCACTTTGGTCAGGCGGCGGCGCGCCAGCACGTCACCCAGTCGGCCCTGAGCAAGCAGATCCGCCGGCTGGAGGCGGACCTTGGCGGCGAGCTGTTCGAGCGCAACGCCGGCAGCACCCGGCTGACGGTGCTCGGGCGCGCCCTCTACGCCGACGCCTGCACCCTGGTGGCCCAGAGCGAGCAGCTCGCCCGCAGCGCCCGCGACGTGCTGGCGGGCCACGCGGGTACCCTGCGCATCGGCTTCGGGGTCGCCACCAAGCTGCTGGTGCCCGCCGCCATCGCCCGCTTTCGGGCCAGCCGCCCCGGGGTCGCCATCGAGCTCAACGATCTCTCCACCCATCACCAGTTGCTGGCACTGGCGGAGGGTCGCCTGGATCTTGGCTTCTGCCGCCTGCCCGCACCCAAGGGCTGGCCGGTGCTGCCCGTGGTGCGCGCCCATTTCGTCGCCGTGCTGCCCGCAGGCTATCAGGGGGTGGCAGGGCTCGCCGATCTGCAGGAGAAGCCGCTCGCCATCCTGCGCCGGGACAAGGCCCCCTCTTTTTACGATCAGTTCATCCATTACCTCGCCCAGAGCGGCCTGCGCTTTCAGGACATCCAGTACGTGAACGACTTCGCTGCCGGCATCGCCACCGCGGCGGCCGGCATCGCCTGGACCCTGGTCCCCTCCTCCACCACCATTGAGCATCCCGATGTGCTGACCCTGCCCCTCGGGGAGGCCGACGCGAGCTGGATCATCGGGCTCATTCGCCCGCCAGGCAACGACAATCCCCTCGTCGCCCCCTTCTGGCAGACGGTGGCGGAGCTGGCGGATCCCGCCCTCACCGGCCTCATGACGACAGGGGACGGGGCTCCCACCTGGGACACCCCATGAAAGGGAATCATTCGAAAATCACATTAACGATGGCATTAGGCAGTCCGCCCCCCTTAAAATGGTTCTTCGCGGGATCTTGGGGAAGTGGAAGTTGACAGACAGGGTGCTGGTAAACTGGCTGTCTCCAAACACACCAC
>NZ_JAPCJD010000010.1:0-96779 GCF_027707845.1 Aeromonas sp. QDB14
TGGAGACAGCCAGTTTACCAGCACCCTGTCTGTCAACTTCCACTTCCCCAAGATCCCGCGAAGAACCTAAAAAAAGCTCCCGGTCGGGAGCTTTTTTTATGGCTGCAGTTCAGGCCCGCTCTTCGGTCAGGGGGCTGACACTCAGCACGGGGGCGGCATCGATGCCGTCGGCATTCATCATGGCGGAGATGCGTTGCAGGGATGAGAGCAACAACCCCTGCTCCCAGTTCTCCAGCGCCTGAAAGCGTTGAATGAAACTCTCCTGCAAGGGGGTCGGAGCCTGGGCAAGCAGGGCGCGTCCCGCGTCAGTGAGCGTCGCATGCACCTTGCGTTTGTCGGTTTCGCTGCGAATGCGCTGTACCAGCTGGCGGCTCTCCAGTCGGTCCATGATGGTGGTCGCGGTGGCCTGGCTCATGTTGGTGTGATCCGCCAGCTGGCGCATGGAGATCTGGCCAAGCTCGTCGATCCCCTTGAGCAGCAGGAGCTGGGGCGAGGTCAGGCCGGCCTCCTTGATCAAGCGCTTGGAGTGCATGTCGATGGCACGGATGATCTGGCGCAGGGCGATCAGCACTTCATCATGTTTTTCCATGGGGTCTGGGTCATCGCAGAGCTGTGGAGAGGCGCGAAATTCTCCGCCTAATCCATAACAAGGTCAATATGGTTTTTGATGTAATGATTTCAGCTCTAATGAATCTTGTGTTAGGTTATCGGACAATTGCCCCATTCCAACCCGATATTTGAGGAGTGAAATCATGCATGACGAGCTGGATATCAAGTCCCTGGTTGCCGACCTGCGTGTGGTCAGAGTTCGCTATGAACTGCCGGATACCGCGGCGTTTGTGCGTTATCAACCTGCCTATGACGAGGACCCCAACAACCTCAAGGTACACCACTACGATGGTGAGCTGCCGCTCTCTTGCAGCAATACAGGTTCTTTCAGTCTAAAGGAGTTGGTCAATGAGTTGCGCTATGCCTATGTGCTGGTTCACCTCTTCCCCGACGAGAGTGCCATGAACTTTTATCTGGCGGGTCTGGACAACGGTTTGGCCCAGCTCGAGTTCATCGGTGGCTCCTATGACTTCAACCGCCTCTGGATCACCAGCGGTGTCTCCAATCTGGGGGTGCCCATGGCTATCTTCCTTGGCAAACGCCACGCAGTGAACGGTCAGCCGTCGGTGACCCTGGTGGATCACCGTGAGCAGGTGGCAGGTCGTCTGGCCTATCGCGCCATCGGCGGTGCCGGCGATCACGTGGGTGAAGAATTTTTCAACAACGACTAAGGAGGCCCGATGCGAGCAACCAAAGGGCTTTTGAAAGGCCTCAATCCCACCATGGCCATGACGGCCCTCACCGTCGTGACCCTCTTCCTGCTGTTCGGCGTCTTTGATCCGGATACCGCAGGCACCTGGTTTACCGGGGCCAAGGACACCATCATTGCTGGCTTCAAGTGGTATTACATCCTGGTGGTCGCCCTGTTCCTATTCTTCGCCGTCTACCTGATGTTCAGCCGCTTTGGCAGCATCCGGCTGGGCGACGACGACCAGGTACCGGAGTTTGGCTACTTTGCATGGTTCTCCATGCTGTTCAGCGCAGGCATGGGCATAGGCCTGGTGTTCTGGAGCATCGCCGAGCCCATGTATCACCTGCAGGGCAACCCCTTCATCACCGAAGGCATGACGCCGGAAGCGGCCCAGATCGCCATGCGCCTCACCTTCTTCCACTGGGGTCTGCACCCCTGGGCCATCTATGTGATCGTCGGCCTGTCGCTGGCCTTCTTCAGCTACCGGCGCAAGTTGCCGCTGGCCATCCGCTCCGTGCTCTATCCCATTCTTGGCGATCGCATCTACGGCTTCTGGGGCCATGCCGCCGATGTGCTGGCGGTGTTCGGTACCGTGTTCGGGGTGGCGACCTCCCTTGGGCTGGGCGTCTCCCAGATGAACACCGGCCTCAACCAGATGTTCGGCATGGGCGTGTCACAAGCGAACCAGCTCTGGCTCATCGGTGGCATCAGCCTGATTGCCACCCTGTCGGCCATCTCCGGTGTCGGGCGCGGGGTGAAGATCCTCTCCGAACTCAATATCTGGTTAAGCGTGTTCGTGCTTGGCCTCTTCCTGGTGCTGGGGCCGACCACCTACATCCTCAACGCCTATGTGCAGAACATCGGTGATTACCTGCAGAACATCGTCAAGCTGAGCTTCTGGACCAATACCGAAGCCAACGGTACCTCGGCCTGGCAGTCTAGCTGGACCGCGTTCTACTGGGGCTGGTGGATTGCGTGGGCACCCTTTGTCGGCATGTTCATCGCCCGCATCTCCAAGGGCCGCACGATTCGTGAATTCGTGCTCGGTGTCCTGCTGGTGCCCTCCCTGCTCGGCATGCTCTGGCTCACCGTGTTCGGCGGGACAGCCATGAACCTGGAGCTGTTCGGTGGCGGCGGCGTAGTGGAAGCGGTCAATCAGGATGTCACCATGGCGCTCTACAAGACGGTGGAACTGCTGCACTGGGAGACCTTCGGCTGGATTGCCAAGGGGGTGCTGACCCTGCTTATCTGCACCTACTTCATCACCTCCAGCGATTCGGGCACGCTAGTGATTACGACGCTGCTCTCCATCGGCGATCAGGATCCCCCGGTGCTGCACCGCGCCATCTGGGGGCTGGGCCAGGGGCTGGTCGCGGCCATCCTGCTGGTCTCCGGCGGGCTTGCCGCCCTGCAGGCCGCCAGCATCATCGCCGCGCTGCCCTTCTCGGTCATCATGCTGGCCATGTGCTACTCCCTGATGCAGGGGCTCAAACAGGAGAGCCAGCACCAGTTCGAATACAGGCAGAAGCTCAAGCGCCATCCGGGGTCGGACAATCTGAGCCTGATGGATCGCATCGGTCCGGGCTGATGACAGGTTCGGTCAAACGAAAGGGGAACCTCGCGGTTCCCCTTTTTCATGCCTGTTCGGCGGTCGGTAGTTACAGCATCTGCTTGAGTCGATAGAGCAGGTCAAGGGCCTGTCGCGGGGTCAGCTCGTCCGGGCGTACTGCTGCCAGCTCCTCCACCACAGGATGGGGTTGCGGGGCGAGAGTGACCGGAGCCGGACGGCTTTCGCCGGCGGCCACCGGAGTGGCACTCTCCAGCTCATGCAGCTTGTGGCGGGCCTGGTGGATCACCGATTTCGGCACCCCGGCCAGCGCCGCTACCTGCAGGCCGTAGGAGCGGCTGGCCGCACCTTCCTGTACTGCGTGCATGAAGGCGATGGTGTCGCCGTGCTCCACCGCATCAAGGTGGACGTTGGCCAGCCCGCTCATCAGCTCGGGCAGGCGGGTCAGCTCGAAGTAGTGAGTGGCGAACAGGGTGTAGGCGCCAATCTTGCTTGCCAGCTGCTCGGCGCAGGCCCAGGCCAGGGAGAGGCCGTCGTAGGTGCTGGTGCCGCGGCCAATCTCGTCCATCAGCACCAGACTGCGGGCGGTGGCGTTGTTGAGGATATTGGCGGTTTCGGTCATCTCCACCATAAAGGTGGAGCGGCCGGAGGCGAGATCATCCGACGCCCCGATGCGGGTGAAGATGCGGTCGATGGGGCCGATGCGGGCGCTGTCGGCGGGCACGAAGGCGCCGATATGGGCCAGCAGCACGATGAGCGCAGTCTGGCGCATGTAGGTGGACTTACCGCCCATGTTGGGGCCGGTGATGATCAGCATCCGCCGCTCCCGCTCCAGTCGTATCGGGTTGGCGATAAAGGGGTCGGTCATCACCTGCTCCACCACCGGATGGCGGCCCGCCTCGATGAGGATCTGATCCTCGTCGATGAGTGTGGGGCAGCGATAGTCGAGGGTCTCTGCCCGCTCCGCCAGGTTGGCCAGCACGTCCAGCTCCGCCAGTGCGGCAGCAGACTCCTGCAGATCGCCGAGGTGGGGCAGCAGGGCGTCGAGCAGCTCTTCGTAGAGACGTTTTTCCAGCGCCAGCGCCTGGGCCTGGGCGGTGAGCACTTTGTCCTCGTACTTCTTCAGCTCATCGATGATGTAGCGCTCGTTGTTTTTCAGCGTCTGGCGGCGGATGTAGTGGGCCGGCACCAGGTGGCTGTTGGCACGGCTCACCTCGATGTAGAAGCCGTGCACCTTGTTGTAGCCCACCTTGAGGGTGTTGATGCCGGTGAGCGCCTTCTCCCGCTCCTCGATGCGGGCCAGGCTGGCGGTGGCGCCATTGGCGAGATCCCGCAGCTCGTCCAGCTCCTGATTGAACCCTTCACGGATGACGCCGCCATCGCGGATGAGCACCGGCGGCACCTCCATCACGGCACGCTCCAGCAGGTCGAACAGCTCGGGGAAGATACTTGCCCGCTCGCGCAGCTGCTGCACCGCCTCGTGCTCGCTCTCCGCCAGCAGACGCTGCAACTCGGGCAGCTGAGCAAAAGCCTGCCGCAGCCTGGTCAGATCGCGCGGGCGTGCACTGCGCAGGGCGAGACGCGCCAGCACCCGCTCCACGTCGCCGACCTGGCGCAGCAATCCGCCCAGCTCGTCATAGAGGTTCTGCTCGATGAGCTCCTTGATGGTGCTCTGGCGACCTTTGAGGATCACCCGATCGCGGATCGGCTGGTGGATCCAGCGCTTGAGCAGGCGGCTGCCCATCGGCGTGGCGGTGCAATCGAGCACGGCGGAGAGGGTATTGTCGTGACCGCCGGCCAGATTCTGGGTCAGCTCCAGATTGCGGCGGGTGGCGGCATCCATGATGACCGCATGATCGGGCTGCTCCAGGCGCACGCTGCGAATGTGGGGCAGGGCGGTGCGCTGGGTGTCTTTCACGTACTGCATCAGGCAGCCGGCGGCGCACAGGGCGGTCTCGCTCTGCTCGACCCCAAAGCCCACCAGATCCTGGGTGCCGAACTGCTGGCACAAGAGCTTGCGGGCGGTGCCGAGCTCGAACTCCCACTCCGGGCGGCGGCGCAGACCGCGGCGACCCTCGACATGGTGCAGGAAGGCGAACGATTCGGGGTAGAGCAGCTCCGCCGGATTGGTGCGTTGCAGCTCCGCCAGCAGGGTCTCTTCTTTCTCGAACTGGTTGATGAAGAAGCGTCCGGAGCCGATGTCCATGGTGCCGTAACCGAAGCGGCGGCCATCGTGGTAGACGGCGGCGATCAGGTTGTCCTGCCGCTCGCTGAGCAGCGCCTCGTCGGAGACGGTACCCGGGGTGATGATGCGAATGACCTTGCGCTCCACCGGCCCCTTGCTGGTGGCGGGGTCCCCCACCTGCTCGCAGATGGCGGCCGATTCGCCGAGCTGTACCAGCTTGGCGAGATACCCCTCGATGGCGTGATAGGGCACCCCGGCCATCGGGATGGGGCTGCCGGCCGACTGGCCGCGCTTGGTCAGGGAGATGTCGAGCAGCTGGGAGGCCTTGCGGGCGTCGTCGTAGAAGAGCTCGTAGAAGTCGCCCATGCGATAAAACAGCAGGATCTCCGGGTTCTCGGCCTTGAGGGTCAGATACTGCTGCATCATGGGGGTGTGGGCGCTCAAGTTGGCGCCTGGCGCTTGGTATTGTGCTGTCATGTGCTATTCCAGAAGGTGCTCTTGCGGGCAAACGTCTGCCGTCATGGGTCTGAATCTGGGGGCCATTCTACATGCTCGAGGCAAGATGGTGAGGAGGAATCTCCGTCTTGGGGGCAAAGCCGGCGTCCCGTCGCGGATCTGTGCATCCGGCTGATGCTGACCAGAGTGGCCTGGGGGGAGCCTGGCCGAGAAGAGGCATGGGGGAGGAGAAATAGCATCCCCGCACGGATGCGGGGATGGGAGAGACGGGGAGAGTGTCGCCCTCAGTACATGGCTTCGTCGCCGCTCAGCATCTCGTGCAGTTTGGCTTTCTGCTCGGGCGTCAGCACCCGGCTCACCTCGAACAGGTAGTGGGCGCGATGGTAGCGGGCCTCGGCCTGTACGTCGCTGATGGTCTGCAACTGCTTTCTCGCCGCCACTTCATCCCATTTGCCGGACTTGATCATGTTGACGATGACATCCTGGCCGATTGCGTCGAGCTTGATGGAGCCCAGCTCCCTGGTGGCCTGCTCGCGCAGCCCCTTGATCTGCTCCACCTGGGCGCTGGAGAGGTTCAGCTCCTGGGCCAGGGAGGTCTCGCTCTGCAGCTCGGCGGTGCCCTCGGTGGCAAAGGCATGGGTGGCGATACACATTGCGAGGGCTGTCATGGCGACGTTGAACGGATGCTTCATCCGGCTTTCTCCTTGGTCTGATGGGATGGATACCGCATGCATGGCGGTGTTGGTACATGATAACGAGCAGCCATGTACTGGAGCTTAAGCGACGACAACTTGCTGACGCAGTGGCCCCGGGGTCGGTTGCCCGAGGGGCGGGGCAACTGCATAATAAGCGCCATATTTCGCCTGGAAGAGGCCGGAAGAGGACGCGATGATGGGACTTGAAGCAGAGATCTCCCGCTTATCCCGGGAACTGGGCGAGGCACTGCTGGCCAGAGGCTGGCTTGCCGCCACGGCGGAATCCTGCACCGGTGGCGGGGTTGCCACTGCCATCACGGATACTGCCGGCAGCTCGGCCTGGTTCGATCGCGGTTTTGTGACCTACACCAACGAAGCCAAACAGCAGATGCTCGGCGTCAGCATCGACAGCCTGTTGCGCCACGGCGCCGTCAGCGAACCCGTGGTGCTGGAGATGACCCGGGGCTGCCTGGCTCGCTCCGATGCGGGTATCTGCGTGGCCATCAGCGGTATCGCCGGGCCGGGTGGGGGCAGCGAGGAGAAACCGGTCGGCACTGTCTGGTTTGCCTGGGCAGATCGTACCGGTCGTCACCACTCCCTGCTTGCCCGTTTCGATGGGGATCGCCATCAGGTGCGCCAGCAGGCGGTCAGACAGGCCTTGTCCGGACTCCTGGCACTGCTCAAATAAATTGGGCTTGATACTGTATGCATAAACAGTATACTTAGCCCAACTTCACTTCTTACTCACGATTCCCAGCGGAGATTGGCATGGATCAGAACAAACAGAAGGCACTGGCGGCTGCGCTGGGCCAGATCGAAAAGCAGTTTGGCAAAGGCTCCATCATGCGTCTGGGCGACAGCAAGACCATGGATATCGAAGCCATCTCCACCGGCTCTCTCTCTCTGGACGTGGCGCTGGGGATCGGTGGTCTGCCGTGCGGTCGTATCGTCGAGATCTACGGTCCGGAATCGTCCGGTAAAACTACGCTGACCCTGCAGGTGATCGCCGAAGCCCAGAAGAAGGGCAAGACTTGTGCCTTCGTCGATGCGGAGCACGCACTGGATCCTATCTATGCCGCCAAGCTGGGCGTCAACGTCGACGACCTGCTCATCTCCCAGCCGGATACCGGTGAACAGGCACTGGAGATTTGCGACATGCTGGTGCGCTCCAATGCCGTCGACGTCATCATCGTCGACTCCGTGGCTGCCCTGACTCCGAAAGCGGAAATCGAAGGGGAGATGGGTGACTCCCACGTCGGCCTGCAGGCCCGACTGATGTCCCAGGCGCTGCGTAAATTGACCGCCAACATCAAGAACGCCAACTGCCTGTGCATCTTCATCAACCAGATCCGGATGAAGATCGGTGTCATGTTCGGCAGCCCGGAGACCACTACCGGTGGTAACGCTCTGAAGTTCTACGCCTCTGTGCGCCTGGACATCCGTCGTACCGGCGCCATCAAGGAAGGTGACGAAGTGGTCGGTAACGAGACCCGCGTCAAGGTCGTCAAGAACAAGGTGGCGCCACCTTTCAAGCAGGCTGAATTCCAGATCTTCTATGGTGCCGGCATCTCCAAGGAGGGCGAGCTGGTGGATCTCGGCGTCAAGCACAAGCTGATCGACAAGGCGGGGGCCTGGTACAGCTACAACGGCGAGAAGATCGGCCAGGGCAAAGCCAACGTGATGAAGCTCTTCTCCGAAAACAAGGCACTGGCTGCCGAGGTGGAAGTGAAGCTGCGCGAGCTGCTGCTCTCCGGCGCCGCGCCGGTGGAGGAGAAGGCCACGGCTGCCGAATACGCCGAGTTTGAAGCCGAAAACGAACAAGAGTTCGAATAAGGAATGAGGAAAGGCCGGGTTGATACCCGGCCTTGTTGTTTATGGTGGATGAATCAGTGAACGAGCCGGGCGAGCCCGTCGAATTGACCTTTGAAGAGCTGGTCGTCGCCGCCCGCGCCTTTGCCATGCGTAGTCTTGCCCGCCGCGAAAGTGCGGAGTCCGAGCTGACCAGACGCCTGCGTCAGAAGGGATTCGAGGAGGAGGTGGTCGCCGTTGTACTCGACCATTGCCGTGGCTATGGCTGGGTCAATGACGATCGTTACGGTGCCATGGCGGTGCGGGCTGGTGCGGCCAAAGGCCATGGTCCGCTTAGGATCCGCTTCGACCTGCGCCGCAAGGGGCTGGATGACACCCAGATCGAGGCTGCCCTGGATCAACCCGAGCTCGATTGGTTCGAACTGGCGCTTGCGTTGTTGTCGCGTCGGGCAAAGGCGACCGACCTTGCCGACTTCAAACTGCGCATGAAGTGGCTCAAATATCTGATGGGGCGTGGTTTTACCCAGGAACAAGCCCGTTACGCCCTCTCAGCCATGCAAGGTGAGCAATAGTGGCGCGCCGAGGTTGAACACCTATGGGCAACGGGTGTGCGGTGCGGCTGGTGGGGAATATCAGCCCTTCGCCGAGTCTGTCGATGGCTGCCCTGTGGTCGAGCGAGGCATCCCGAAGCCCCCCTGTTGCGACGTCCTTGCGGGTGCTGCAGCCAAACGCTGGCCCCTTGGGGGCTATTTCACCCGCCAAGGGTCCCCACGTTTTACTTTATCCTGCAGAAAACTTACATTAATGCGGTTAAAAGTCCGTATTCGAATCAAGCAGGATTTTCCATGTACATGTCCACGTCAGAGATTCGCACTGCGTTTCTCGAGTATTTCCGCACCCAGGGACACCAGGTTGTCTCTTCCAGCTCGCTGGTACCGCACAACGATCCGACCCTGCTGTTCACCAACGCAGGGATGAACCAGTTCAAGGACGTGTTCCTTGGCGCCGACAAGCGTGCCTATCACCGTGCCACCACGGCCCAGCGTTGCGTGCGGGCTGGCGGCAAGCACAATGACCTGGAAAACGTCGGCTATACCGCCCGTCACCACACCTTCTTCGAGATGCTGGGCAACTTCAGCTTCGGTGACTACTTCAAACAGGACGCCATCCGGTTTGCATGGGAATTCCTGACCGGTACCCTCAAGCTGCCCAAAGAGCGCCTGCTGGTGACCGTCTACGCGACTGATGACGAAGCCTTCGACATCTGGGAAAAAGAGGTCGGCGTGCCAGCCGATCGCATCGTGCGCATCGGTGACAACAAGGGTGCTCCTTATGCATCCGACAACTTCTGGGCCATGGGCGATACCGGCCCATGCGGTCCCTGCACCGAGATCTTCTACGACCACGGCGATCACATCTGGGGTGGCCCTCCCGGTTCACCGGAAGAGGATGGCGACCGCTTCATCGAGATCTGGAACGTGGTCTTCATGCAGTTCAACCGTCAGGCTGACGGCACCATGGAGCCGCTGCCCCGTCCGTCCGTGGATACCGGCATGGGTCTGGAGCGTATCTCCGCCATCATGCAGGGGGTGCACTCCAACTATGAGATCGACATCTTCCAGGCGTTGATCAAGAAGGCGGCCGAGATCGTCGGCA
The DNA here is from genome assembly GCF_027707845.1 of Aeromonas sp. QDB14. Lineage (NCBI taxonomy): Bacteria > Pseudomonadati > Pseudomonadota > Gammaproteobacteria > Aeromonadales > Aeromonadaceae > Aeromonas > Aeromonas sp. QDB14. The sequence goes on from NZ_JAPCJD010000010.1 coordinate 9,669, forward strand.
CCACGGATCTGAGCAACCAGTCCCTGCGCGTCATCGCGGACCACATCCGTTCCTGCGCCTTCCTGGTGGCTGACGGAGTCATGCCCTCCAATGAAGGTCGCGGCTACGTGCTGCGCCGCATCATCCGCCGCGCCGTGCGTCACGGCCGCAAGCTGGGTGCTACCGACGTGTTCTTCTACAAGCTGGCTGCCGAGCTGGCCGTGCAGATGAAGGATGTGGCGGCGGAACTGATCGCCCAGCTGCCGCTGGTCGAGCGAGTGTTGCGCATCGAGGAGGAGCAGTTCGTCCGCACGCTGGACAGAGGTCTGCTGCTGCTGGAAGACGCCCTGGCCAACCTCGGTGATGCCAAGGTGATCCCGGGGGAAGTGGTGTTCAAGCTCTATGACACTTACGGCTTCCCGGCCGACCTGACCGCCGACGTGGTGCGCGAGCGCGAGATCGGCATCGACGAAGAGGGCTTCAAGGCCGAGATGGAGAAGCAGCGCGCCCGCGCGAAAGAGGCTTCCAGTTTCGGCGTGAACTACAACGACGTGCTGAAGCTCGATTTCGAGACCCCCTTTACCGGTTACAAACAGCTGAGCCAGAACACCCAGGTGGTCGGTATCTACAAGGATGGTGTCGAGGTCAATGGCCTCATCGCTGGTGAAGAGGCCGTGATCGTGCTGGCGGAGACCCCCTTCTATGCGGAGTCCGGCGGTCAGGTGGGTGACAGCGGCATCCTCAAGGTGGATGACGGCATCTTCGCCGTCACCGACACCCAGAAAGCGGGCAAGGCGATCATCCACAAGGGCTATCTGGAACTGGGTACCCTGGAGAAGGGAGCCGAGGTCGAGGCCGTGGTCGATGGCGACCGTCGTCAGGCCATCGCCCTTAACCACTCCGTGACTCACCTGCTGCACGCGGCCTTGCGCCAGGCGCTGGGTGAGCACGTGACCCAGAAAGGATCCCTGGTGGGCGCCGAGCGCATGCGCTTCGACTTCTCCCACTTCGAAGGGCTGACCATGGCGACTATTCGCCGGATCGAGGAGCTCGTCAACGCCCAGATCCGTGCCAACCACGAGGTGGCCACCCAGCTGATGGGGCTGGAAGAGGCCAAGTCAGCCGGTGCCATGGCGCTGTTTGGCGAGAAATATGAAGACGATGTGCGTGTGGTTCGCATGGGCGACTACTCCACCGAGCTGTGCGGCGGTACTCACGCCAAGCGCACCGGTGACATCGGCTTCTTCAAGATCATTGCCGAGAGCGGCATCGCGGCTGGCGTGCGTCGTATCGAAGCGGTCACCGGCAAGAGCGCCATCGATCTGATGCACCAGCTGGGTGAACAGATCGAAGAGGCCGCCGCGTTGGTGAAGGGCGATCAGTTCTCCATCGCCGACAAGGTGCGCCAGGTACTGGACAAGGCCAAGATGATGGAGCGCGAGCTGGAACAGCTCAAAGCCAAGCTGGCGGCGCAGGCGGGTAACGACCTGCTGAGTCAGGTCATCGACATCAATGGCCAGAAGGTGCTGGTTGCCGCCCTGGAAGGGGTCGACCCCAAATCCCTGCGCGGCATGCTGGACGAGCTGAAGAACCAGATGAAATCCGGTGTCGTGCTGCTGGCAACCAGCAGTGATGGCAAGGTCAACCTGATCGCGGGCGTGACCAATGACCTGACCGGTAAGGTCAAAGCTGGTGAGCTGGTCAATCTGGTGGCCCAGCAGGTGGGTGGCAAGGGCGGTGGTCGTCCCGACATGGCACAGGCGGGTGGTACCCAGCCTGAGGCGGTGCCGGCGGCGCTGCAATCCGTTCACTCCTGGCTGGAAGAGCGCCTGTAAGCGGGCGAGGTGATCTGTGGCACTCTATGTACAGAAGTACGGTGGCACCTCGGTCGGCACGCTGGAGCGGATCGAGGCAGTTGCTGAGCGGGTTCAACTGACCCGTGCCCAGGGACATGACGTGGTGGTGGTGGTCTCCGCCATGTCGGGCGAAACCAACCGGTTGCTGGGCATGGCCCAGCAGCTGGACCAGGATGCCAACCGGCGCGAGATGGATGTGCTGATCTCCACCGGCGAGCAGGTCACCATTGCGCTGCTGGCGATTGCGCTCAACAAGCGCGGTTGCCCCGCAGTCTCGATGACCGGTGATCAGGTCCGCATCCACACCGACTCCGCCTATGGCAAGGCGCGCATCACCCGTATCGACACCGAGCAGGTGGAAGCCGCACTCGGTGCCGGCAAGGTGGTAGTGATTGCCGGTTTCCAGGGGCGCGATGAGCACAATGCCATCACTACCCTGGGCCGAGGTGGTTCGGATACCACCGCGGTGGCCGTGGCTGCGGCCATCAAGGCCGATGAGTGCCAGATCTTTACCGATGTGGACGGGGTGTATACCACGGATCCGCGCATCGAGCCCAAGGCGCGTCGCCTCGATACCATCACCTTCGAGGAGATGCTCGAGATGGCGAGTCTCGGTGCCAAGGTGTTGCAGATCCGTTCGGTCGAGTTCGCGGGCAAGTACCGCGTGCCGCTAAGGGTGCTGTCGAGTTTCGTCGACGGAGAGGGAACCTTAATCACATATGGAGGTGAGAGGATGGAAGCACCCCTGGTATCCGGCATTGCGTTCAATCGCAACGAGGCCAGCCTGACCATTCTGGGTGTGCCGGACAGGCCGACCGTGGCCGCGCAGATCCTGAATCCGATCAGCGACGCCAACATAGATGTCGACATGATAGTGCAGAACACCATGGGGGATGGCACCGCCGATTTCACCTTCACGGTGAATCGCGATGATTATCGCCGGGCCCGCGCCTTGCTGGAGGAGACCGCCAGCGAGCTGGGGGCCGCCTGCGTGCAGGGCAACGGAGAGATCGCCAAGGTCTCCATCGTCGGGGTCGGCATGTGGAATCATCCTGGTGTAGCGCGCACCATGTTCAAGGTATTGGGTGAGGAAGGGATCAACATGCAGCTGATCTCCACCTCTGAAATCAAGATATCCGTGGTGATTGACGAGAAGTACCTGGAGCTGGCCGTGCGTTCGTTGCACTCGGCGTTCGGGTTGGATCAAGAGCCTCATGAGCAGCCCTTGGGAAACAATCCCTGATTGATTTAGTTTCAACCATTTACCATATCGGTATCTTTGTAAGATAATGGCGCATATCGATATAAATACAAAACAGGATACAGGAGCAAGCGAATGCTTATTTTGACTCGTCGTGTAGGGGAAACCCTGATGATTGGTGACGAAGTAACCGTTACCGTACTGGGCGTAAAAGGGAACCAGGTTCGTATCGGTGTGAATGCACCGAAAGAGGTTTCCGTACACCGCGAAGAGATCTACATGCGGATACAGGCCGAGAAAGTCCCGGGCCAACCGAATTTCTAAGCCATTTCATGGCTGCCTGAAGGCGACATCCCGGATGTCGCCTTTTGTTTTTCAGGGGCCTGCAAATCGGCCTGCAGAGCGCGTAACTACTGGGTAAGTGTCGATATTGCTTGAATATTCCACTCTTTGGCCAAATGCTGAGCGAACGCTCTGTTTTCTCCAAAAAAGTGTTTGACTAAAAATCCCTGTGAAGTATTATCAGCCCCGCAAACGGAGAGGTGGCCGAGAGGCTGAAGGCGCTCCCCTGCTAAGGGAGTATGCGGCTTATACCCGCATCGGGGGTTCGAATCCCCCCTTCTCCGCCATTTTGCGCCCGTAGCTCAGCTGGATAGAGTACCTGGCTACGAACCAGGTGGTCAGAGGTTCGAATCCTCTCGGGCGCACCATATTTGACTCTTGGAGTCATGTGTTGACCATCAGCAAGTCGGCACTAAAGAAGGCTTACTGTTGAGTAAGCTTTTTTTATCGTTTGAAAACAGGGCGCCCGTAGCTCAGCTGGATAGAGTACCTGGCTACGAACCAGGTGGTCAGAGGTTCGAATCCTCTCGGGCGCACCATACTTTATGAGCGCCCGTAGCTCAGCTGGATAGAGTACCTGGCTACGAACCAGGTGGTCAGAGGTTCGAATCCTCTCGGGCGCACCATACAGACAGCCTCGACGTCAGCCGGGGCTGTTTTTTTATGGGCGATATCCTCCTCCCCATCATGGGGTTGTCTCTCTCGTATCCTTCTCCCTGACGCCCCCACGGGGGACGGTTCCCCCTTGCTGCACGTGCCCCTGGGTCACCACTCTCCACGTATCTTGCCTGGCAGGCTGCTGACGCATCCCATGGCCGTGCCTGTGGCGACCTGGGGGCCCGAACCATGCGCATCTATGCTGTGCGGGGCTGGCGCCCTCTGGCGGTCTGCTGTGGCGTTTGGCGGGCAATAAAAAAGGATGCCGCGGCATCCTTTCATGTCTTCGTTGAGAGAATCAGCTTTTCAGCCACTTGCGGATGCGGTTGGCATCCCCGACAGGGGTGCGTTTGCCCACCGAGTTGAGCAGTACGATGGCGAGCTCCTGACGATCCGGTTTGGCACGCATCAGCAGGCAGCGGCCCGCCTCGTCGGTATAGCCTGTCTTGGAGAGGCGTACATCCCAGTCCGGGTTCTTCACCAGGGGGTTGGTATTGTTGAACATCAGGCTGTAGGCCGGCTTGTGAAAGCGCATCTCCCTGCTGGTGTCCTGGGTGAATTCACGGATCAGCGGCTGTCGATAGGCCGCAGAGAGGAGCTTGGCCAGATCCTGGGCGGTGGAGACGTTGCGGGTGGAGAGACCGGTGGAGTCATAGTAGCGGGTGTTGCGCATGCCGAGCTGTCTGGCCTTGTTGTTCATGGCGCGGATGAAGGCTTGGCGACCCCCCGGGTAGTGGCGGGCAAGCGCCGATGCCATGCGGTTCTCGGAGGACATCAGCGCCAGATGCAGGGCGTCGCGGCGGCTGACCTGGGTGCCCATGCGCACCCGTGAATAGGTGTGCTTGATGTTGTCCCTGTCGTTCTGATCGATGGTCAGGGTCTGATTGAGGTTCTGGCGGGCATCCAGCACCACCAGCGCCGTCATCAGCTTGGTGAGGGAGGCGATGGGGCGCACCCGGGTGGGGTTTTTCTGATACAGGGTCTTGCCGGTGTTGACGTCCATCACCAGGGCACTGCCCGACTTGAGCTGCAGCTTGGCCGGGTCGGGGGTCGCCAGGGCTGTCTGCGAACCCAGCAGTCCCATCAATCCACCTACCAGCGCGATTGCGCGAATCCAACACCCCATACAACCAACTCCATCCACAGCGAAAAAAGGCGCTAGATTCACTCATTTTTGCCCCTGCTTTACAAGAGCGAGCAGGGGGAATTCGCCACTATTTTCCATAAAAAAGGGCCGCCTGTGGGCGACCCTGTGGCTTGTCTCACTCTCTGGAGACGCCGGGCTTGCGTCTGCTCCACCAGCGCCAGACCAGAGCGATGAGGCCGCCCACCAGCAGCACGACCGGCAGGTAGAGAATGACGCTGAGAAACTGGGACTCATACTGCGCGGCCAGCTTGGTGTGGCTCAGGTAGTAACCCAGCCCGACCAGGGGGCAGATCCACATGATGGAGCTGATCAGGTTGACCACCAGGAAGCGCCCCTGGGGGATCTCGTTGGCGCCGACGATATAGGGGTAGGCGGTACGCACGAAGGCGATGTAGCGGGCGGTGATCAGGGTGATGATGCCGTACTTGTTGAGCAGGTAGTGCACCTTCTCCTTGTGCTTGTCATCGAGATGGGACATCAGCCTGTGATACATCCGGGTGTGGCCGAGGAAACGCCCCTGCATGTAGCCAAGCCAGGTACCGACGAAGGTCGCCATGATCAGCAGCGGGACCACCGCCATCGGCAACACCCCCTGATAGATCAGCACGCCGGTCAGGATCAGCAGGGTATCCCCTGGCAGGAAGGCGGTGGGGATAAAGCCATTCTCGAGCACCAGGAAGGTCAGCAGGACGACATAGACCATGAAGACCATCTTGGGATCAGAGAGTGTCGCCAGATCCTGATGCATAAAGGCGTGAGCCAGGTGGTAAAACTGCTCCATACATGCAAACTCCGCAGGTTAGCTGGGTTGGTCGGTCAAGGGCATGGCAAGTACCTTGTCGATGCGCAGGCCGTCCATATCCACGATTTCCAGTTGCCACTGTTCCAGGGTGACCAGGTCTCCGGTCTGGGGAAGGCGGCCAAGGAGCAGCATGATAAGCCCTCCAAGGGTGTGATAGTGATGTTTTTCTTCTTCCGGCAGACGAACCAGCTCCAGACAGTCCTTCAATTCTGGCAGTGGAATGAGGCCGTCGAGCAGCCAGCTGCCGTCGGCGCGCTGGAAGGCCCAGTTGTCCTCCCCATCTTCCTGCTGGAAGTCGCCGGCCAGGGTTTCCAGCAGATCCTGCTGGGTGACCAGCCCCTGCAGCTCGCCATATTCGTCCACCACCAGCACCATGTGCTCGGAGTGGGTACGGAAGTGGTTGAGCAGCTCCAGGCCGTTGAGGGTCTCCGGCAGCAGGCTGCCGTCCTGGGTCAGCGCCGCCAGATCGATGGGCTCTCCCTTGATGTAGGCGTGCAGCACCTTGCTGACGTTGAGGATGCCGACGAGATCCGACAGGCTGCCGTCACAGACAGGGAAGAAGCTGTGGCGATACTCCACCAGACGTTGGAGGTTCACTTCCAGTGGCAGTGACAGGTCCAGATAGCGGATGTCGCTGCGCGGCACCATCAGGGAGGCCAGGCTGCGTTCGTCGAGGCGGAACACGTTGCGCAACATAGTGTGCTCATGGTCCTCGATCACCCCCGCTTCGGAGCCCTCCACCAGCATGGCGTGGATCTCCTCCTGAGTGACGTTGTTGCTGCTGCGCTGATCGACCCGCAGCAGCCGCAGGCTGGCGTTGGTGGAGGCGGAGAGCAACCAGACGAAGGGACGGGTCAGGGTCGCCAGCCAGAGCATGGGGCGGGCTACCAGACAGGCGATGCGCTCGGCGCTGAGCTGTCCGAGGCGTTTGGGCACGAGCTCCCCTACCACGATGGAGAGATAGGTGACCAGCACGACCACGATGACGGTGGCGAGCAGGCTGCTGCTCTTGGGGGAGAGCCCCCACTCCTGCAGCCAGAGAGCGAAGGGCTGGGCCAGCAGGGACTCGCCATAGATACCGTTGAGCAGACCGATGCTGGTGATGCCGATCTGCACGGCGGAGAGGAAATGGGTCGGATCTTCCCCGAGCTTGAGGGCGATGGCGGCGGAGCGGCTCCCTTCGCTCGCCATTTTGGCGAGACGTGCCTTGCGTGCCGTCACGATGGCGATTTCCGACATGGCGAAGACGCCATTGAGCAAAATCAATCCAAACAGGATCAATATTTCCATACTGCAGCAGCACTCCCGATAGAAAAGACCGCTGGCAGTGTAATGAATTTGCGGGCTCTGCGCTTGTGAAAGGAGGTGATTTGGCTCGTGAATTTTTGAATATCGCCCCGGCGGGAGGGATAAAACCGCGGGGCAGGAGAGGGAGAACTGAACCCCTGACATGAAAAAGCCCCCGATAAACGGGGGCTTGTCATGTTGCGCTGTGGCTTAGAGCGCGGCGATCTCGGCCTGCTGGGCTTCCAGCTTGGTCAGCTGGAGACGGTAATCTTCCAGCTTCTCGCGCTCCTTGATGATGACCGCTTCCGGCGCCTTGGCGACGAAGGCTTCGTTGCCGAGCTTGCCTTCGATGCGGCCGCACTCGCCCACCAGACGGGCCACCTCTTTGGCCAGACGGGCCAGCTCGGCTTCCTTGTCGATGAGACCGGCCATCGGGATCATCAGCTCGGTGGCACCGATCAATTTTTTGACCGACAGCGGGGCGGTTTCACCGGCCGCCAGTACGCGGATGGATTCCAGACGGGCCAGCGACTTGAGGAAGGCCTCGTTGTCAGCGGCGCGCTGGGCATCCTTGGCATCGCACTGGAGCAGCACGTTGAGGGGCACGCTCGGGGCCACGTTCATCTCGGCGCGGATGTTGCGGATGCTGACGATGAACTCCTTCACCCACTCCTGATCCGCCATCGCGGCGTCGTCCACCTTGGCGGCGTCGAACTCCGGGAAAGCCTGAATCATGATGGTGTCGGCGTGTACGCCAGCCAGCGGGGCGACCGATTTCCAGATGGTCTCGGTGATGAACGGGATGATCGGGTGTGCCAGGCGCAACAGGTTCTCGAGGACGCTGACGAGGGTGTGGCGGGCAGCGCGCTGCTCGGCCTCGGAGCCCTTGGTCAGTACCGGCTTGGTCAGCTCCAGATACCAGTCACAGAACTGGTTCCAGATAAATTCGTACAACACGCCGGCCGCGATATCGAAGCGGTAGGTATCGAGCGCGGTACGGAAGTCACGGATGGCCACTTGCAGCTGGGACTGGATCCAGCGATCCGCCAGGCTGAACTGCATCTCGCCACCATTCCCTTGCGAAGAGAAGCCACAATCCTGATCTTCGGTGTTCATCAGCACATAGCGGGAGGCGTTCCACAGCTTGTTGCAGAAGTTGTTGTAGCCATCCAGGCGCTTCATGTCCCAGTTGATGTCACGACCGGTGGAGGCCAGCGCCGCCAGGGTGAAGCGCAGGGCGTCGGTGCCGTGGGCATTGATCCCTTCCGGGAACTGCTTGGCGGTGCGCTTGGCGATCTTCTCGGCCATCTGCGGCTGCATCATGTTACCGGTGCGCTTCTCCAGCAGGTCTCCCAGGGAGATGCCGTCGATCATGTCGAGGGGGTCCAGCACGTTGCCCTTGGACTTGGACATCTTCTGGCCTTCTTCGTCACGGATGAGGCCGGTGATGTAGACGGTCTTGAACGGAACTTGCGGCTGGCCGTTTTCGTCCTTGATGAAGTGCATGGTCATCATGATCATCCGGGCAATCCAGAAGAAGATGATGTCGAAGCCGCTCATCAACACGTCGGTCGGGTGGAAGGTCTTGAGCGCTTCGGTGTTGTTCGGCCAGCCCAGGGTGGAGAAGGTCCACAGGGCGGAGCTGAACCAGGTGTCGAGCACGTCTTCGTCCTGACGCAGCACGGTCACGGACGGGATGCTGTGCTTGGCGCGCACTTCCTCTTCGTTGCGGCCCACGTAGACGTTGCCGGCATCGTCATACCAGGCCGGGATGCGGTGACCCCACCACAGCTGACGGGAGACGCACCAGTCCTGAATGTCGCGCATCCAGGAGAAGTACATGTTTTCGTACTGCTTCGGCACGAACTGGATGCGGCCATCTTCCACCGCCTCGATGGCGGTCTTGGCCATGGGGGCCACGCGCACGTACCACTGGTCGGTCAGCATGGGCTCGATGGGCACGCCGCCGCGATCGCCGTAAGGCTGTTGCAGCACATGATCCTTGATCTCGGCCAGGAGGCCCAGCTCCTCCAGCTTGGCGACGATGGCCTTGCGGGCGGCGAAGCGCTCCATCCCGGCGAACTCGGTCGGCAGAGCGGCGTCATAGGCGGTGCTCGGGTTGCCATTGGTATCGACCACTTCGGCCTCGGCACGCACGTGGGCGTCCAGGGTGAAGATGTTGATCATCGGCAGGTTGTGGCGCTTGCCCACTTCGTTGTCGTTGAAGTCGTGGGCCGGGGTGATTTTCACGCAGCCGGTGCCCTTCTCCATGTCGGCATGTTCGTCGGCAACGATGGGGATCAGACGGTTCACCAGCGGCAGCAGGATGTGCTGGCCGATCAGCGCCTTGTAGCGCGGGTCTTCCGGGTTCACGGCCACGGCGGTATCACCCAGCATGGTTTCCGGGCGGGTGGTGGCGACGATCAGGTGATCCTGGCCTTCGGCGGTCTTGGCGCCGTTGGCCAGCGGGTAGCGAAGGTGCCACATGTGGCCCTTGATCTCGCGGTTTTCCACTTCCAGGTCGGAGATGGCGGTGTTGAGCTTGGGATCCCAGTTCACCAGACGCTTGCCGCGGTACATCAGGCCATCTTCGTAGAGACGGACGAACACTTCCTGCACGGCGGCGGAGAGGCCCTCATCCATGGTGAAGCGCTCGCGCTCCCAGTCCACGGAGTCACCCAGACGGCGCATCTGACGGGTGATGGTGCCGCCGGACTCTTCCTTCCACTGCCAGATCTTGTCGATGAAGGCTTCCCGGCCGTAATCGTGGCGGGTCTTGCCCTCTTCTGCGGCGATCTTGCGCTCAACCACCATCTGGGTGGCGATACCGGCGTGGTCGGTACCCGCCTGCCACAGGGTGTTCTTGCCCTGCATGCGGTTGTAGCGGATCAGGGTATCCATCAGGGTCTGCTGGAAGGCGTGACCCATGTGCAGGCTGCCGGTGACGTTCGGCGGCGGGATCATGATGCAGAAGGAGTCTTTGCTGGTGTCGCCGTGGGGCTTGAAGTAACCCTGGGCTTCCCAGTGCTGGTAGAGCGCCTGTTCGATGGCGTTGTGATTAAAAGTCTTTTCCATGGTCTCGCCGTATTCTGGATGGATGGATTCTGGTGTTGATTCGTCGTGGATCGAGGGTGGCACAGTCAGGGCTGCGCCGGATCCGGTGCGGCAAGGACGGGCTGATCCCTCATCTCGAGGGTATGGCCCGCCTGGCGATAGTGCTTGTAGCGCTCGCGGGCTTGCTGCTTTTGCGTTTCGTCAGTGGGGACAAAATCTACCACTTGAGCGAAGTGTCCTGCAAACAAAGGTGTCTGCCGGGCCAGGTTGATGAGGCAGGCATAGCGCCGCCGTGGCGGCTGATGGCCTATCTCCACCGGAGCCTGACCGCTCTCCCCCTGCAACTGGTGCGGTACGAAGCGATCGGGCGGCAACTGCCACAACAGCTCGTCCAGACGCAGGGCCTGGGCCTCGTCGTCGCAGAACAGATAGAGGTGGCCGCCACTCCAGCCATCGGCCGCAAGTTGGCAGGCGAGGCGCTCGACGGCGGAGGCATCCGCATCATCGGGCTGGCTCATCAGGTAAAAGGTCACTTGGCTCATCAGGTCGGTCCCGTTTGGCTGTGACGGACAGCGATTGGCCGTCTTCGGGAGCCGCGTCTGGCACGGACTTCCCGGATTCTCTCAATGAAACAAGGAAGAGGCAGGCCTCTTCCTTGTGATACAGGGTAACGCCTTCTCGCATCGCTCTTCGAGTCGATGGGGAAGGGGATCACTCCTTGTCTTCGACGTCCGCCACACCGGCCCGGTTGAGCAGGAACTGGGTCAGCAGGGGCACAGGACGGCCGGTGGAGCCCTTCTCCTTGCCGCTCTTCCAGGCGGTTCCTGCGATATCCAGGTGGGCCCAGTTGTACTTCTTGGTGAAGCGCGACAGGAAGGCAGCGGCGGTGATGGTACCGGCCGGACGACCACCGATGTTGGCCATGTCCGCGAACGGGCTTTCCAGCTGCTCCTGATACTCGTCGAACAGGGGCAGGCGCCAGGCGCGATCGCCGGCCTGTTCGGAGGCGTTGAGCAGCTCGTGGGCCAGGGGGTTGTGGTTCGCCAAGAGGCCAGAGGTATGGTGGCCCAGGGCGATGATGCAGGCACCGGTCAGGGTCGCCACGTCGATCACGGTCTCGGGATCGTAGCGGTCCACATAGGTGAGGGCATCACACAGCACCAGGCGGCCTTCGGCGTCGGTGTTGAGCACCTCGACGGTCTGGCCGGACATGGTAGTGAGGATGTCACCTGGGCGGTAGGCGTTGCCCCCCGGCATGTTCTCGCAGCCCGCCAGCACGCCGATGACGTTGATGGGCAGCTGCAACTGGGCCAGGGCGTGCATGGTGCCGAGCACGGAGGCGGCGCCACCCATGTCGTACTTCATCTCGTCCATGCCGTCTGCCGGCTTGATGGAGATGCCGCCGGAGTCGAAGGTCAGCCCCTTGCCCACCAGCACGATGGGCTTGGCGTCGGCGTTGCCCTTGTACTCGATGATGGCCATCATGGCTTCGTTCTCGGAGCCGCGGGCCACCGCCAGGTAGGAGTTCATGCCGAGCTCGGCCATCTCCTGCTCCCCCACCACCCTGGTGGTGATGTTGTCATAGGCATCCGCCAGACGGCGGGCCTGGGAGGCGAGGTAGGCGGGATTGCAGACGTTGGGCGGCATGTTCGCCACGTCGCGGCAGATGCGCACCCCTTTCGCCACGGCCAGGCCGTGGTTGATGGCGCGCTCGCCTATGGTCAGTTCCCGACGCGTCGGCACGTTGAAGACCAGCTTGCGCAACGGACGGCGCGGTTCGGCCTTGTTGGTCTTGAACTGATCGAAGCTGTAGAGGCCCGCCTTGGTGGTTTCCACCGCCTGACGCACCTTCCAGTAGGTATCCCGACCCTTGACGTGCAGCTCGGTCAGGAAGCAGACCGCTTCCATGGAGCCGGTTTCGTTCAGGGTGGTGATGGTCTTGTTGATGATCTGCTTGTACTGGCGCTCGTCGAGTTCGCGCTCCTTGCCGCACCCGACCAACAGTACGCGCTCGCTGAGCACGCCCGGTACTTGATGCAGCAGCAGCATCTGGCCCGGTTTCCCTTCCAGGTCGCCACGGCGCAGCAGCGAGCTGAGGTAGCCGTCGCTGATCTTGTCCAGTTGTTCGGCAACCGGAGAGAGGCGGCGGGGCTCAAAAACGCCGACCACGACGCAGGCACTGCGTTGCTTCTCAGGACTGCCACTCTTTACACTGAACTCCATGGAATCTCCTACATCCTAAAGACAAAAGGCACCATTTATTGAATAATGCGGTGCTTGTTGGGGTATCAGAGGCGGAGCGAACAGTCACAGGCTCCGCAGTTCAAACTGGTAAAAATCCAATATAGGGCCCTATTTTTCAGGCATTCGACTAAAAACACAAGTTTACTTGGGAATGACTGTGATCGTTTTCCGATATTTGTTCAGGGAGACCCTGAAAACCCAGCTGGCGGTGCTGTTCGTGCTGCTGCTTATCTTCGTCAGCCAGCAATTTATCCAGATCATTGGCGATGCCGCCGATGGTGAGGTGCCGACGCGCCTGGTATCCACCCTCCTGCTGCTCAACCTGCCGAATATGGCGTTGTTGATGCTGCCTATCAGTCTGTTTTTAGCCATTCTGTTTGCTCACGGCCGTTTGTACGCGGAAAGCGAGATGACGGTGATGCATGCGGTGGGTTTCAGTCACCGTTTCATCATGGGCAGCGCTCTGGTGCTGGCCTTGCTGACCGCCGCCGTCGCGGCGTTCAACACCGGCTGGGTCGCCCCCCAGGCCAAGGAGCGGGAGTACCAGGTGATCGACAAGTTAAAGGCCGATCCCGGTATCTCTTTCCTGCAGGCCGGCCGCTTCATGGAGCTCGACAAGGGGCGCCTGGTGGCCTACATCCAGGATCTGAACGACAAGGGGTCGGAGTTGCAGAAAATCTTCGTGCTGCAACGGGCCGAGGGTGGCTCACCCCCGTCAGTGGTGGTGGCCAACGAGGGGCAGGTGACCGCCGACAGCAACGGCTTGCAGTGGCTGACCCTGAAGGATGGTTCGCGCTACGAGGGGCATTTCACCGGCAAGCAGTTCCAGGTCTCGGAGTTTCGTGAATACAGCCTGGTGATCCGCCAGCAGGAGATGGAGCGATCCAACCGCAAGGCGGCGGCCAAGCCGACCCTGGCATTGCTCGGCACCCAGGACAACCAGCTGATGGCCGAATTGCAGTGGCGCCTGTCGCTGCCCCTCTCCATCCTGGTGCTCACCTTCCTGGTGGTGCCGATGGCGCGGGTCAATCCCCGTCAGGGGCGTTACGCCAAGCTGCTGCCGGCCATCCTGCTCTATCTCTCCTATTTCCTGCTGCTCAGTGCCGCCCGGTCGGCCATCGACAGCGGGCGTCTGCCCCATTGGCCCGGGATGTTCCTGGTGCCCCTGGTCTATCTGCTGCTGATAGGGTTGCCTCTCAACCTGCAGGGCACCAGCTGGTGGAACGGGGTCAAAGGGCAATTGTTCAAGAGAAAGTCAGCATGATGCTGCAACCTGGGAGTCTCTGCTGATGTTCGGCATTCTCGATAGATACATAGGCAGGGTCATCTTCATGTCGATCCTGCTGTGCGAGCTGACCCTGGTCGGGCTGGCCGCGCTCATCAAGTACGTGGAGCAGTTGAAGGCGGTCGGGGAAGGCAACTACGACATGCTCAACGCCCTCTACTACGTGCTGCTCTCCATGCCCAAGGAGGCGGTGCTCTTCTTCCCCCTGGCGGCCCTGCTCGGTGGCCTCATCGGTCTGGGCCAGCTCGCGACCAGCTCCGAGCTGGTGGTGATGCAGGCGGCGGGACGCTCCAAGATCAGCATCGTCATGGCGGCGCTCAAGACCGCCATTCCCCTGATGCTGCTGGTGGGGCTGATGGGCGAGTACGTCGCACCGGCCGCCAAGCGGATGGCGGATGACATCAAGGCGGGGGCCATGTCGGAAGGGAGACTCACGGTCTCGGCCTACGGGGTCTGGGCACGGGATGGCAACAACTTCGTCAACATCAACGGGGTGCGCAACGATGGCGCCCTGACCGGCATCACCCTCTACCGCTTCACTCCGTCCCGCAATCTGATCGACGTGGTGCAGGCGAAGGAGGGGGTGTTTGAGGATCACCACTGGCTGCTGAAACAGGTGCACATCACCCGGTTTGACGATCCCACCCGGATCCAGGACGAACAGCATGCCCAGATGGCCTGGCAATCCGAGCTGACCCCCAAGCAGCTCGGGGTGGTCAGCATCGATCCCGAGAACCTGCCCATCTCGGGGCTGCGGGACTACATCGGTTATCTGGATGCCAACAAGCAGGATGCCGGACGCTACAAGCTGGAGATGTGGCGCAAGCTGCTCTCACCGCTCTCCGTGGTGGCCATGATACTGCTCGCCTCCTCCTTCATCTTCGGCCCGCTGCGCTCGGTGAGCATGGGGGCGCGGATGCTGATGGGGATCATGACCGGCTTCGCGGTCTATGTGAGCGACAGGGTGTTCGGCCCGGTCAGCCTGGTCTATGCGGTCCCGCCCATCCTCGCGGCCATCGCACCCAGCCTGCTGTTTGGCGGCATCTCCTTCTATATCCTGAGCCGCAAGCAGTAGCGGCCTGAAGGACGGCGGGCTGCTGACAAAAGGCGGCCATTGCTCTCGATGCACCGTTTCCGTCAAGGTTCTGGGCTGCAAGCAGTCAGTTCTGGTCAGCAAAAAGGGCACCTCTGGGTGCCCTTTTTCGTTGCCGCCTTGGGATCAGCGATTGAGCTGCTCCAGGTTTTCCGCCTTGCCGAGCACCACCACCTCGCACTCGGCCCAGATGTCCTGGAAGGCGCGGGGGCGGGCGCGATTGAACACACACAGCAGGTTGCCCAGGCCAAAGGCCGAGGTGGCGAGCCGGATCAGGGCCTGGGTGACGCGAATGTTGCTGCCGTCCAGGTTCTGGATGCGCAGGCGCCAGGCCCGCATGCCAATGGTCTGGCCGGCGCGGACCCAGAACCAGGTGTAGAAACCGCAGATGACGAAGGCCAGCCAGGCGCTGTAGAGGGGGCTGGTGAGCAGCCAGGCGGCATCCTTGCCCTCGGGAACGTGCGCCATGCCGGTGGCCAGCAGCAGGTGGGCCACCCCCATGCCGATGAAGCCGGCGATGATCAGCAGGGCAATCACCACCAGATAGTCATAGAGCAGGGCGCCGAGACGGCGCAGCAGACCGGCAGACGGATGCCGGGGAGCAGGCTGGAGAGGGGAGGGGGTCTTGCGCTTGGCCATGATGATTATTCCATTAATATGATGCGGGCATTCTATGTAACTGGCTTGGCATCGGCAAGGCGTTGAATAAATGAGCAAACAACGGTGGGCGCAAGAAAAACACCTTGCATGGCCAAGCGCCATTCGTATAATCCCTCGCAGCTGCCCGGGTGGCGAAATCGGTAGACGCAGCGGATTCAAAATCCGCCGTAGCAATACGTGTCGGTTCGAGTCCGACCCCGGGCACCATTTAGAATTCAATGACTTAAGGCCATCCAAGCGGATGGCCTTAAGTCTTTCTGGCGTTTGGTGGCGGCAAAGTGGCGGCAGAATTTTTGGCGGCATAGGCCACACTCTTGTTTTTGGTGCTGATAGCACCTTCTTGTATGATGCCGCGTCTGCCTGATGGCGCACCTCATGCGGCGCCATTCCCTGGCCATGTTTCAGCGCGTCGTCAGGCAGAATGAGAAGGGTCCCACAATTGGGGCCCTTCTCGCATCTGGCCAGTTACTCTGGCAGCTCGTCGAGTTTCACCTCGAGCTGCAGACGGTTGGTGTAGCCCTGGTTGGTGAGGTCGTGCACAACCTGGGTGAGCAACCAGTCGGCCTCGTCAATCTGGGGCTTGAACCCTCTGACGATGGTTGGTTGCTCCGGGTAGAGTTCGGGGCGCCCCATCGCCAGGGTAATCTGGAAGTCGGCCACGCCGCGTTGCAGCTTCTCCCATTCAGCCCGGGCGGCCCGCATGGCGTTGGCCTGGCTGGCGTAGACGTGACGCAGTTCCTTGACGTTCTCGCTGCTGCCGACCAGCAGCTCGTGCTCCTTCTTGTTGACGACGACCCCTGGCGGCAGTTGCTGCTCTTCTTTCTTCGTGGCCTTCTTCTTGCGCTTCACCTCGACTTTCTTCTTTTCCGCCGCCTTGTTGTCTTGCCAGTAGGCAGTCACGCCGGTGTAGGCATCGCGGTCGGCAACCGAGAAGCGGTGTTGATCGCCATCCCGACGGGTGATGGTGATGGCGGGCAGGGGCTGGCCACTCGCGGTGGTGCCCTGGCCCGCCTTGATAAACATCAGGCGGCCAGACTTGACGGTGGCGATGGCATCACACTGACCCGCTAAACGGGTAAGGAAAGCGAGATCGCTTTCGTTGGTCTGGTCAATGTGGTCGATCAGCAGGCCCTTGAGTGAGTCACCCACGCAGGGGGTGAGCTGGTAGCGGGCGGCGACCTGGCTGACGATGTCGCTGACTGTGGTCTGGTGCCAACTTTGCTCACGCAGTTTGTTCATGCCGCCGCGCAGGTCGGCTGACTTGCCCCGGATGGTGAGCACATCCGGGGCCCCGCCGTGCTCCACCTCGTCGATCTTGTAGGTGCCCTTGTCGACCAGGGCCTGGCCTTGCCAGCCAATGAGGGCGCGTAGGGTGGCGCCCCGGCGTGGCATATCGAGCTGGCCGTCGCTGTCATCGAGGGTGATCTCGATGGTGTCGGCGGTGAAGCCCCGGTTGTCGGTGATGGTCATTGACATCAGGCGCGGCCTGATGGCGGCCGAGATGTCTTTGCCGTCGACCAGTACCTGGTAAGCCGGTACCGGGTGGCCTTGGCGCAAGGCGTCGAGCGGATTGGTCAGCCCCAAGTTTTCGGCCAATCGCGTGCCGAACTGGTCGAAAGCCCCCATCAGAGAAGCCCCCCGAGCTTGTTGCCGATACTGCCGACCAGCTTGCCCAGGCCCAGGCGGCCAAAGAGGTTGCCCGCAGTGCGGCCCAGCAGGGTTTGGACAAGGGATCTGTCGTTGTCATCGACCCGCTTGAGCTTGATGGTGAACTCGATTTTACGGGCGGTGCCATCGCTGAAAAACTCGCTGCGAGTGGTGCTGATGCCCTCGATCACGAATGACCCACGCATGACGCCATCGCCCTGGATCAGCGGGAAGGCCTGACCGCTGTCAGCCATATTGTTGAGCAAGTCGAGGGAGACGGGGCCGCCGGTCACTTCGGGCAGCAGCACCCCGCTCAGGGTGGTGGTTTCATCATCTGGGCCGAGGAACTGATAGGCAGGGCGAGCACCGATCCGGTTATTGCCCGGATGGCGCCATGCCCGTTCGTCTTGTTGAGAGAGGGGGGCGAGGGTCGAGCGCATAAACACGAACCAGCCCAGGGTCATCATCATGGTGGAACTCCTTAGTGGCGGTCGCCCAGGTTGGCGCGGCCCTGGGCTGCGGCTTGCCGTTCTCGCCTATCCAGCTCACGACGCACCTCTTGTGCCACATCGGCGCCGGATTGCCCCGGTTGCTGGACGATGTGGATAGGGGCGTGGATCTGGGTGGTGCTGTTGCCTCTTGTCGGTGCCAGCTTTGGCGTTTCAACGATGCGATTGGTTGACCTGCTGTTTTCGTCGGCTGACTGGCGCAGCGCGGCAGGCACGACCTGCTCGCGGATCCTGCGGGTGGCCTCGACTGGCTGACGCAGTGCGGCTGGAACGACCTGCTCGCGGATGGTGAGAACGACATCGGCTGGCTGGCGCAACTCGGCAGGCATGACCTGCTCGCGGATAGTGCGGGTGGCGTCCAAATTAGGCTGCATGGCGGCCAGTGGCATACTGGCTAGCATCGCCGCTGACGCCATGGTGGCGGTATGACGGCGACTGATGATGCTGGCTGGGCCTTTCACCACTTCAGGCCCATTTTCCCCAGCAATTCCCCATTTACCTGCCGGTATCAGGCCGCCTTTATCGTATAACCCGGCAAAGCCATGGTCTTTCTGTGGCTGCAAAGCAGGATGTTTTGCAGCCTGTTTAACGGCGATCTCTACAGGTTCATTTGCCCATGGCCATTTTGGCAGGAAATTGCTCAGCTCCGAGACTTTTGCCTTCAATTCGCTCCATTTGTTGGATATGCCCGTTAGCAGGCCATCCATCAAGTCAGAGCCAAATTGGGTGAAGTCGGCGATCACCTGGACGAAGGATTTACCAAGCCCGCCCAACCACAGTCCGAACCGGTGTCCTGCGTTGGTTGCGCCGTCCAACTCTTGCTGGGTGGTTTTGATGGGGGTTAGCAGGTTGGTCATCCATTCCCAAGCAGAGCCGAGGGCGCTGCTGATGCCGTCCCATATCGGTTTGAGTGGGCTGAGGGCGTTGGCCATCGCCTCAAACGCGGGCGCGAACACGGCAGCAACCGGCCCAAGCCCCTCTTTGAGCCCTTGGAAGAAGCCCGAGAAGAATGCCTTTATCGGTTGCCAGTAGCGGTAGATGGTGAGCGCAGCGAGGCCAATCGCGGTGACCAGCAGGCCGATGGGGTTCATGAGCAGCAGCCTGCCAACAAAGGCGATGGTCTGGCCCACCAGTCGCAGGGCGCCCACGAAAGCGCCCTTGAGGAGGGTGATGACGCCGCCCACACTCCCCTTGAGCAGGTTCAGGGATGTCCCCATGACGCCATTGGCCGCGACATAGGCATAGGTGGCGGCGGTTGCACCCCTGAGCCCGTTTATCATTGACGCGAACTTGGCGGCTGCGGCCGCCTTTGAGGCTGCCAGTTGTGCCGTCACATAGCGCCATGTTGCGGCAGTCATTGCGCCAATCTTCGATGGCAAGCTGGTGATCGTTGTCAGCATGGTTTTCATGCCAGCCCCCACCCCGGCGAACGTCAGGCTTTTGATGGCGTTGCCCAAGGCTGCCCATTTCGCCAGCAGCGGGGCGGCCATGCGGCTGTTGAGTGCCATCATACGTGAGAACATCGACAGGCTTTCGGTTGTCTTGTTGGCCGAGAGAAATAATCCACCGAGCCTGACCAGTGTGCCGCCAAGCGCAAATTTCAGCATGGCCAGCGGACCCAGCAGGCCAGCCACGACAAGTAGCAGTGAACCGCCGGCGGCGGCCGCCACAGCTGTCACGGCCGCGATGCGGGTCAGGGTGGAAGTGAGTTCAGGGTTGGCCCGCATCCAGTTGCCGGTGACCTGGATAATCTCGGTGATGCGCTGGATGATCCCGCGCATCGGGCCGTTTTCGGTCTCCATCATCTGGATGCCCACGTCATCCCACGCGGAGGTGAGGTTATCCAGATCACCGATGGCGTTATCAGCCATGACCTTGGCGACCTTGCCCGCTTCGCCTTGGGATTGCTTCAAGGTGGCGATGAGCTCCTGCAGCTTGCCGGATCCCGCCTGTTCGGTCAGTACGGCCAGAGCGGCGAAGGCTTCCTCACCGGCGATGGCCTTGAAGTAGCCCGATCGGGTGGTGTCCCCCATCTTGCTGGTCTTCTTGTAGAGCTCGTCGAGAATATCGGGCAGGGCGCGCAGGTTACCGGCGGCATCGGCGGTCTTCACGTTCAGGGCGGCGAGCGCGTCGTGCGCGGCCTTGGGGGGCGCCGCGAGGCGGCCGAGAATGGCCCGCATGGCGGTACCGCCCATGCTGCCCTGGATACCGGCATCCCCCAGCTTGCCCGCCATGGCGGAGGCAGTTTCAAGGTCCACGCCAAGGCCCGCCGCTACCGGGCCCACGTACTTCATGGTTTCCCCCAGCATCTGCAAGTCGACGTTGGCGCGGGTGAAGGTGCCGACCATCACATCCCCGAGTCGGGTCATCTGGTTTGCCGGCAGCTTGAAGCCGGTCAGGATGTTGGAGCCGATATCCGCTGCGGCAGCGATCTCGACGCCCCCGGCCTTGGCGATGTCGAGCACCCCGGGCATGGCGTCACGGATCGCCTTGGGTGTAAAGCCAGCCATGGCGAGGAAGCCCTGGCCCTGCGCCGCTTCGCCCGCCGTGAAGGCGGTATTGGCGCCGAGCTCCCGGGCCTGAGCCCGCAAGGCGGCCAGTTCGCTGCTGCCTTTGTCCAGCCTGGTGATCGCCTGCACCTTGGACATGTCGACATCAAAGCCCATGGCCTTGCTGGCGATGTTGGTGCCCTTGTAGATGGCCGCAGCACCGGTTGCCATGCCTGCGGCGCCATAGCCCGCCATGGTGCCGCGCATGGACATGGTCTTGTCATAGTTCGCCTTGACCTGGTTGAGGCGCTTTTGCTGGTCGGCCATTTGGCCCAGCTTGGCGCGCTGCTGGTCGAGCTGGGTATTGGCGGAAGCCAGATCGGTCTTGAGGCGGCGCTGGTGTTCGCCGAGCTGCTTGGTGTTGATGCCTGCCTCGCCCAGGGCCCGTTTCAGGCTGCCGTGACGGGCAACCATTTCACGCTCTTGCTGGGAGAGGTCGCGCACCTTCTGCTTGGCCTGTTCCATGGCGCGGGTCATGGCCTTGGTTGGTTGCTCGACCTTGGCAAGTTGCTGGGCCATCTGCTGGGCATCGCGTTGGGCTGCTGTGAGCTGGGCGCGGGTAGCGCCAATTTGGCTTCCCAGGGTGCGATAGCCGTCAATCTGGCCGCTCTGGGTCTCGAGCTCCTTGATGCGCTTTTTCGTCTCGGCGAGGTCTTTGGCGGTCAGGCGGCTCTGGCCGCTGACCGCTTTGAGGGGGGCGGTGAGCTTGTCGACCGCCCCGAGCAGGATTTGCAGTTTGAGAGGGTTCATTGTTCGTCTGCCCCGTTGATGCGGTTGTGAATCTCAACGAGGCGTTGGTGCCAGCCCATCAGCTCGCTGATGTCCATGGCCGCCATCTCGGACGGCGGCCAGTGGGCGATGATGGCGATCTCTGCCATCAGGTCATCTATGCAGTGAGGTAGGCCTCCTGCTGCGAGCCCATCAAAAAACCGACCACCACGACCCCGGCTTTGAGCAGGTCAGCCGGGTCCATATCGTTCACTTCCTTTTCGGTCAGGTCGGTGATGCGGGGCAGCAGTTTGATGAGGGTATCCACGTTCATCTGGACGATGTCCATGGTGTTGAGCCCGCGCAGGTGGCCCGCCTTCTTGGGGCTGCGGATGATCAGGCTGTTGAGGGTGTTCTCGCCGCGCTGGATCGGGGTGTCGAGGGTGATTTCTTTCTGTTCCATGGTGTTTGTTCCTAGTGATGTGGTGAGGGCGGCACTTTCTGTTGGGATAAGGGCCGCCCGTTGGGTTGTTGGGTGGGTTAGAGGCCGATGGCTTTGCGGTGTTCGGCCATGCGGTCGACGCCGTCGGGGCCAATCTCGACCATGTTGATCAGGTCAATCTCGTGCATCACCCGGCCGTTGATGGTCTCTTTGTAGTAGGTGTTGACCATGCTGACTTTGGCCTGGGTGTTGTCGCCAGCCTTGAGAGTGCCGCGGTCGAGCTCTTTGAAGCGGCCACGACAGACGATTTCGACGGCGACCACTTCGCCGGTGTCATCACGCTGGACTGAACCGGCAAAGCGCAGGCTGGTGCCGTCGGCTTTGGGCTCACCCATGCAATTCAGCAGGGGTTCGCCGTAGCCGCCGAAGGTGAAGGAGACATCAAGGGCGCTGTCATCGAGCCCCATGTCGATGTTGACGGCACCGGGCATGCCGCCGCCGCGATAGGTCTCGAATTTGCGGCCAAGCTTGGCCGGGGTGAAGTCTTCGGCCTCACCGACCCAGCTGTCGCCGTTGAGGAAGACGTTCAGTTTCTTGAGTTTGCGTGGCAGTGCCATAGTCGATCCTTATGCTGCGGCCGCGACGCGGGCGCCGAAGTCGATGAGGTAGGAGTCGGTGATGCGCTGGATGAAGCCCAGGTCTTCGAGCGGCGGCATCGGCGAGTAGTTGTAATCGATGCGCAGCTTGCCGGCCTTGAGGGTGTCTTTGTCGTTGAGCTCCTCGTTGTACCAGCAGTCAAAGCCGAGCAGGTAACCGCCCGCCACCAGTTCGCGGCCCTTGGCCTTGATGCCCTCGATGATGTCTTTCACCAGGGTGGGGGTGAGCGGCTTGTCGTTGGCCCACATGTGTGCCTCGGCCATGGTGTCGGCCAGGATCTGGGCGGTGCGGGTGTAGTTCTCGAAGGCGAACAGCGGGTCATCGGAACAGGTGCGGTTGCCCCAGTAGCGGAAGCCGTCCGCCCGGATGAGGGCAGTGATCTCGTTGGCGTTGAGCAGGCCGACCTCGGTGTCGGGGTCTTGCAGATCCCAGAACAGGGCCTTGGTCATGCCGTCGACCCCGGTCACGCCGACGTTCGACAGGGTCTTGTGCCAGCCGATCTCCTTGTCGATGAGGGCGCGCATGGCGGCCGCCTTGAGGCAGGCATCCAGCTTGATGCTGGCATTGGCGGCGGTGTCCCAGGCGGTCCAGTCGCCGTGGATAGGCATCAGTTCGCGGCTGGAGAAGTTCTCGCGGTAGGCGAGCGCTGCTTCGACGGTGTCGGCGATGGTCGGCACGTAGGCGAAGGCGCGCAGCTTCTTGGTCGCGCCAGCCAGGGCGGTGGCGATGGGGAGGGTGCAATTGTCCGGCACGCAGAGGATGCGCGGCTTGACGCCCGTGACCGGGGCGGCCCGCTCCAGCGCCTTGAGGCCGGTATAGCTGCCATCCGGCAGGATGGTGCCGATGATGTTGCTGGTCAGCTCGGCGGCGTCGGCGCCATCGGCCACGCGCACGGCGATGACGATGGTGTTGACGGTGTCATAGATGGTTTGCAGCGAGCGCTTGAGGTTGCCGGTGCTGCCCGCCTTGGCGATGGCCGCCGGCAGGTTGGCAATCAGCACGGGTTTGTTGAGGGGGAAGTAGGCGGCATCCGCATCGCTGCCGGTGCAGATGATGCCGATCACCGCCGTGGCGACGGTGCGGATGGTGCGCGTGCCTTCGCTAACTTCCACGACGCGCACGCCGTGGTGAAATTGGTCCAGTGCCATAGGTTCTCCTGTTGTCCGGACGGAGCTTTTGCAAGGAAATGCGAGCATGGTCAGGATGCAGGGGCAGGGGATGACAGGCGAGCGGCGGCCAGTGTGTACGGCGCTGGCACACTGGCGAAGCGGTGACAAGGTGAGGGTGGGCTGCGGTAACGAAACACCCCGCACAGGGCGGGGGTATGAGTCAGATGATGCGTTCAGGCTCGGCTGGCCATTGCGGTGATTCAGGCCACCCCAGTTTTTCCGGTACCAGCGTTAGCTCGTAGCGATAGCGCTGCCAGTCAGCTAGTAACGTGGTGTGTGACGGCTTAGCATAGCCCCCCTCGACAGCGGGTTGGATGATGGTTATTTGCTGGGCAGCAATTTCCATCCTGCGGGCTTTTTCTATGTCTGCCCTAGCGTAATCTGACTGTTCTGGTGGGGGGGATAGCATCGGGTACCCAGTTTCATCGGGGTGAATGATGAAGCCCTTGTTCTGCCCATTCAGCAGTTCATTGTACCTGTTGATGTCGATCTCGAGGAGTCGGCCATCAAAACCAGGGTAACGTGACGGATAGAAGCCATTGGTATCAGGTGAATAAAACATCTGGTGCTCCATTTTTGTCAGCGACCGATCGAGTACCAGTACACGGTCTGAACTTGACCATTCATGGCATATGAGAAACTGCTCGTCGTCGGGGTACCGACACGCCAGGCCGATGACGGATTTGCAGCTCCATTTTGAGGAATGACATAGAACCCCAGGAGCTGGTTGGGGTAGGTAACTGGCAAGGTGATTGATTGTTCTGCCAGCGCTGCCGAGGGGATGTGTGTCCCCCATTGGATAATGATGCCTCCCAACCAGCTGGGGAGTTTTAAGTAGCCAACTTGGGCAACTGTTTTACTGACGCCATTAAGCAGCTTCTTCGGGGTCACGACCACATCATCGGCCGTGCCTGCATCGGTCTGCGTTTGTGTGGCCACCTTCATCATACCCTGCATGGTCTCACTGGCCTGCTTGACCCAGCCCCACAATTTTTTCACCGTCACCACCACATCATCTTTTTGATTGGCAGGGACGGTTTCATTGACTTGTGCCTGGGTGGCGTAGCGGGTAAAGCCCTTGGCGGTCTCGCTGGCATCCGGGTGATCGCGACTTTGCTTGTGGGCCGCCATCAGGTCATCGACATACTTGCGGGTCGCCAGCACTACGGCCGGGTCAATCTTGAGCTCCACCGCGCTGGTGTCGCTGACGATCAGCACGATGCGGATCACCTGGGTGCGGCCTGCACCACTGCTGAGCAGTGGTTTGTAGGTGTCCGGGGTGTTGGCGATGGCGATCAGGGTGCCATCTTCGGAGAAGATGCCGGCTTCACGGATCCACCAGTCACCGACGTTTTCCGGAATGATCTGCTCGGCGACCAACTGCGACTGGTTGGTGGGGTCTTGAAACAGGGTGTTGATGGGTGCGCGCCGCCGCTCCCTGACCAGTGCTGTCTGGGCGGCGTTTGGCGTGACGGGCTGACCGTTGCCATCGCCGACGGCCATGTGGGTGATTTTCAGCGGCACGCCCAGCGCGAGGGCGTTTGCCATTTTGGCCTGGCCGGCATCGGTGAGGATGGCGAAGTAGATAGCGCTCAAGCAGCACCTCCTGTCTGTTGCGGTTGAATGGTCATGGTGTCGATGGTGTGGGTGATGCCGCCGTGCCACGCTTGGCCACTGACTTCAATAACGCCAGGGCTGTAGGGGTATATGGTCAACTCGTCGCCCAGGTAGCAGGCGGCGGCCATGTAGATCTGGCCGCGGGTTTCCATGCTGATGGCGAGGCCCGTCATGTGGCGGGTCATGGGCTTGGCGTCGGCGATCAGCCGTTCCAGCTCTGGATACATGGCCTCGGTGATGCCGGTATCGAGCACGCCGATGTCGAGCTTGAAGGTGCCCCGGGTGGCGGCGGGCGTCTCCTGCCACCATTCCAACACCCGGATCAGATAGCCCAGCGGTTCCACCACCCGGCGGATGGCGCCGATGGTGCCCTTGCGGCTGTGCACGAAGTAGCTGTTGGCAATGACCTGGCGCTTGGTGGCCTCTGGCCAGTTGTCATCCCAGCGGTCAACACTCCAGCTGGCAGCCAGATAGGGCAGCAGGTGAGCGGGGCACGTCCAGGGTGACCAGAGCGTGCGTAATGGGATTGGCAACTGCTGGGCTGCGGCGCCCGCCGTGGCCAGGTTGCGTTCGGTGCGGCTGGTGCTGGGTGGCAGCAGGGTGGTCATGGGGCCCGCTCCACGGTGAAGCCGGTGCAGTAGGCGGCCTGGGTGGCGCTCGGGATGATGTCAGCCCAGCCAGTCAGCTCGACCTTGCGCACGCCCTGCACGTGCAGGGCGGCATCGATGGCGGAGCGCGGCACCTCGACCCCGATGCGGCGGCGGGGATTGATAAAGGCGGCGAGCTGTTCGCGGGCAGCCTGCAGGATCACATCCACCTCGGCCCCCTGACTGTCGATGTGCAGCTTGGCGGTGATGGTGTAGTTGATGATGCCGGCGCTCTGCACGGTGAGCCGGTCGGCCACTGGGCGCCTGTCTTCCTGGCTCAGGGCTTGGGTGACTTTGGCGATCAACGCCGCATCGGCGCTGCCGTTCCCCTCGGTGCTGAGGATGGTGACTAGCGCCTCGGCGGGCGCTGGGCTGGACCCTTTGGCGTCAGCCACCTTACCGTCAGCCGAGAGGGCGAAATACTCATAGGCGCCCGTCGGGCCCGCCACGCTGAGGCCATCCCAGGCCATCAGGGCACGCAGGATCAGCGCCTCGTCATCTTCTTTTATTTCCGGTACCGGCGGTGTGGCGGTGGGGTCACCCGGCTGGATGGTGAGGCGGGTGACTTTCCAGTTGGCCACCAGGTTGTCGAGATCGCTCCCCTTGGCCCATGCCAGCATATTGGCCACCGCCGCATCGTTGATGCGCTGGCGCAGGATGAGTTCGCGATAGGCATTCTCTTGCAGCAGCTTGGTGATGGGTTCTGATTCGAGGGCCAGGGTGGCTTCGACGCTGGCTTGTTGGTCAGCCGGGTAGAGGCTGACGAAATAGGCCTTGCGCTCGGCCAGGATGGTTTCGAAATCGAGCAGCTCGATCACATCGGGCTGGGGCAGTTGGGAGAGGGTGATGGTGCTCAATTGGCGGCTCCTGTGGGAATGGCAATAGTGGCGCTCTCTGTTCCGGTACCCGGCGCGCCGCCGTCCTTGCGCTGCCAGGTGAGCTCGACGGTGAGGGCGCCATCCATGCCGCCGCCCAGCACATCGACCCGGGTGATGGTGATGCGGGGTTCCCAGTTGATGAGGGCCTGCACGGTGGCGGCCATCAGGCGCAGGCGGGTGGCCTGATGCTGGGGCTGGTCGATGAGGTAAAACAGCTCGCTGCCGTAGTCGCGGCGCATGACCCGTGACCCCACCGGGGTGATGAGGATGTCGCGCACCGACTGGATGATGTGGTCGGTGGCGCTGATGGCGCGGCCAGAGGCTGCATTCATGCCGAGCCAGTTCATGCCGGGCCCCCTGTTTGGCCGCCGCCAGTGCTGACGTCGCTGTGTTTGTGGGTGGTGACTTCGACGTTGCCTATCTTGGCCGTGGGGGCGGTGATCTTGCCGCCCGCCTCGATGGTCGAACCAACCTTGAGTGCCTGGGTGCATTCCACCAGGGGGGTGATCAGCTTGACGGTGACGGAGGCCGAGAGGGTGGCGGTCTTGATGCCGGTGGCATTGAGCGTCCCGGTGGCCGGGTTGTATTCGATGACGGCGCCATCGCTGTATTCGGTGCGGTCGAGATCCGGGTTGTCATCGTCTGCCAAGGGCTCTGGGAAGGCAGCGCAATTGATGGGGCCGACGATGTAGGCATTGCGCGGGTCGCCGCTGACCGAGAGCATCAGCACCTGTTCGCCAATGGAGAGGCGATGGCGGGTGCGGTTCTTCCCGGCCCGCGCAGTTGCGTAGGGCCGCCAGTTGGTGATGAGGTCGCCGGTTTTGACGCGACATTCCCCGGATCGCACGGCAGTGACGGTGCCGATGCGGATCAGGTTGTCGATCAGGCGTTGGAGTTCAGTCGGGGTCGGTTGCATGGGGCCATTGTTTTGGGCAATGGCCGGGAAGGCGAGGGTCGGCCAGTGTGTACGGCGCTGGCACACTGGCTGCGGTGGTTATAGTCCTTTGGTGAGGTGGGCGAGCAGGGTGGTTTCTAGCTGGTCCCGCTCTTGTTCTGTGATGCCGAGCAGTTCCCGTGCCGGGTATGAGATCTCGCGGCCCTTGATGCGGTCTTTGAGGCCATATTGGTGAATGGTGGCGAGCCGGTTGGCGGTGCCGACAAACTCCACCACGGCCTGTTGTTCACTGGCGCGGGCCTTGAGCCAGGCGGGGTTGCTTATCTTGAAGAACATCTTGCGGCGCAGGCGCCCCCGGTTTTTTTTCAGCTTGGGCTGAGGCTTGCGCGGGGCCATGGGGCTGCCATCGGGCTGGCGGTTGGCGCGGATCCGCAGGGCCTGGCTGGTGCGCAAGGTGCGGGCCATCTCGCCCGCCAACTGACGGCGGGCGGCGGGCTCCATGCTGGCCAGCAGGCCATCGGCCCAACTGGTCAGGCGGCTCAGGTCGTCGGCGGCCATGGCTGATGCTCCCCGTTGATGAAGAGTTCCCAGGTGATGCCGTCGTAAGGGTCTTCCGGCGGCTCAGGCAGGTGCTCCCATCCAATGCCCTGCTCGTTTTGCCACACCCTGACCCGCTCGGTCAGCTTGACGGTGATGATGAGATCCATCAGGTCGTTGGCGAGGTATTCCGCCTCGAAGGTGATGCCCTCCTTGCGCCGCTCGTCGTTGGTCATCAGCTCGGGCTGGTGTTGGCGCAGCCAGGCCAGCAGCGGCACCATGATCTGATCCGGGTGGCCAGCAAAGTCTTCTATGCCGATGGTGAGGGGGTATTGCCACTCGAACGAGAGCGAGCGGGCGCCGGTGCTTTCGACGTTGCCCGGGGCGATGAAGATATGCAGCTTGTCGGGGTTGGTATTGAGGTGAGGCACGCAGCGGGTCAGCACCTCACGGATCTGTTTTGGCTTTTCCATGTTCCCTCCCGTTCTGGTGGCGTTGCTGGCAGGCGATAAGGCTGTCGACTTGGGCGGCGCAGGCGGCCCAGGCTGCCTCGGTCTGGGTCAGTTGGTCGAGCAGATCGCCGTTATTGACCGGGCTGGCTGCCGGCAGTTGGCAGGGCGCCTGGACCGGACAGGTGAGCCTGATAATCTGCGGCGCCGGTGAGGGCGGGGCGCTGGAGCAGCCTGACAACAGGATCAGGCAGAGGGCGATCAGCCCACTCCTTGAGTTCAGCATTTTCACGTTTGAGCCTCTTGATGGTGTCGGCCCGGGTGGCGGCCGTGATGGTCAGATCGCCAAGCTGGCGTTGCAGCGTGGCGGCGGCGGTTGCCTGGGCGTCCAGCTCGTCGGTGATGGTATCGATCACCCCGTCTTTGAGTTTCTCCCGCTGCTCGGCCTCTTTGGCCTTGTTGCTGGCGGCCTTGAGGTCGCTTTGCAGGGTGGAGACTTTGCCCTCAGCCTTGGCGGCAGAGCGGGCCGACCAGCCCCAGCCAGCCAAGGCAACGGCTAGGGCCAGCAGCAACCAGGTGAGGGGGGAGCGCAGGAGGTTAGGCCACATCCGCCACCTCCTTCACCGGATAGACCTTGGCAAAATGGTCGTATGCCTTGGCCAGCTTGGTGTCGTAGTCATTGTCCTTGTAGGCCGGGCCGTTGTAGCGGCGGGCAAAGTCAGCCCACTTTCGACCCTGCATGGCCTTGTGCATGGCGGGATCTTGCTGGATGAAGCTGCACAGGGCGGTGAGGTGGTCCACTTCGCTGCGCTGCATGGCGGTCTGCCAGTCGCTGGCCGAGGCAAAGCCCAGCGCCTGCCAGTGGAAGCCCATGATCTGGAACATCCCCCAACTGGCCGACTCGATGGCGGCATCCCGGTGCAAGCTGATGGCGAGTTGCAGCCGCTCCCACTCGGCCGCCCCGCCCGCATAGCCGCCGCGCTTGGGGTTGACCAGGTTGGGGTAATGGGCGGCCATCTGGTCGGCAGTGCCCTTGCCCAGGTGCTGGGTGAGCTGCTTGTAGAACACATGCCGCTCGAACAGCACCACCGGGCGCATGTCGGTGGTGAACCCCTCGCCGATGCTCTCGACCTGGGCGACGGTGGCCATGGTGGCCAGCGGCAGGCCCAGCAGGTCAGCGCCAGCCTGCATGTCGCCGATGCGCAACTGGTTGCCCCGCTCGCTGCCGAGCAGGGCGGCCATGGTGCGGGGGCCTGCTTGGCCGATGGCGGTGATCATGTAGTCCTGCTGGAAGGCAAGCAGGGCGCGCTCGGTGGCATCGCCAAACCAGCCATCCGGATCGAGCGGATAACCGGCTTTGGCCAGGCGACGCTGCAGGTCGGCGACGGCGGCGCCGGTATCCCCTTTTTTGAGGCTCATGGTTGAAACCTCCCGTTCTGGTGGCTGGCGGTGGTCGGTTGCTGACGACGGCGCGGCAGTAGGCGCATGACGGATCCGCGAGAGCCGATCAGGGCGGTGAGTATGACAGAGGCCAGCAGGACGGCGGCGGGGTCAGGAGCTGGCAGTGCCCCGATCAGGGCACGCAGGGGCACGGAACCGGCGGCGAAGGTGAGCAGCCAGGCCAGCACGGCAGGGAGGGGGCGATAGTCGCCCCCGTTGCGGTTGAAGGTGGCGATACGCAGCGCGATGGCGGCGCAGATCATGGCGTAGAGGATGGTTAGCATGTCAGCCCCCTTTGCGGAGTTTGAGCAGGTCTTCCGGCGTTTTGCGCAGGATCCACTGCAACAGGTGGACGGCCAGCGCCGAGGCGAGCATTGCGCCGACAGCCCTGGGGACCTCGACGCTGAGCGGCAGCACGCTGGCCAGCATGGCGGCAACCAGCGGTGCCGCCAGTGCCCCCGCCACGAAGGCGGCAACGAACAGGCCCGCTTTGCGCAGGTTGCCCAGCTCGGCGGTGGTGGCGATGAACACCAGCGCCCCGGCGAATGCACCGAGCAGGACGCCGGGGTCAACGCCCGGGAAGAGGGACAGCAACGCCAAGGCGCTCAGGGTGCTGGTTGCTGCACTGGATGAAATGGGTTCTGGCATCGTGCTCTCCTGTTTTTATCGTTTGCTGCCGTAGTGGCGAGCGGTTTGAAATTCGTGGATGGTCTGGCACTCGGCGCAGCGTTCGCAGCCCCGGATCGCTTCACGGCGCGCCTGCGGGATGGTGTTGTCGCAGTCGATGCAGTAGTGCGGGCCGGTGCCACTGATGCGGGCGGCGTGGATGCGGGCAGCGAGTTGCTGCTCGCTGATGTCGGCCAGTCGTTCGAGTTCGTCGTCGAGGCGGCTCATGGTCATTCCCATAGCTGGATCAGCGGCTGCTCGGCCTGGGTGGGGGCCGCTGGCATTGTGATGAGGGTTCCGGTCGGGAGGATGGGGCCGAGCGCGGCCAAACCGGGGTTGAGTGCGAGCACCTGCTCGGTGATGCCTGCGGTGTAGCCGTAGTGCCGGAACAGGATGAGGTCGAGGGTGTCACCCTGTTGGCTGCGCAGTTCCATCAGATGAGCGCCACGGTGATGTGGGTGGTACCGAGGATGTCGCGAATGGCAAAGCGGGCGTCGCGGTAGAGGTCGTCAGAGCTGATGATTTTGGCATCGGCCCCTTTGACGCCATCACCGGTGGCGCTGTAGTCGGTGTAACGCTCCAGCAGGTTGGCGCGGGTCATGGCATAGACGGCGCGTCGATAGCTGTGCAGGTGCGCCGATTCGCCATTGATGACCTCGCCCGGTACGGCGGCCAGGGTGGCGACCCCTTCTGCCTCACGGGCGCGGCGCCAGTCAGCCAGATCCCGGTTGACGCTGGTGATGGCGTCGATCACGGCATGCTTGAGGCGGGCCGAGGTGACGGTGCCATCGAGCCGGACGGTGTCGCGCAGGTCAGGCAGCGAGATCGCTGGCCAGAATGGATCGCTGGTGACTTGCCCTTCATCCGGTGCGGTCGGTGCGGTGGCGATGAATCCGGTGCTCATGGTGCTCCTGGTTCTGGTGGTAGCCCGTTTGTTGGGCGGTGGTCGGGCCGTCTGGTATGCGAAACGCATTCGTCAGGCCCGAGCCGCCCAGGGTGCGGGGTTCGCTCGGTTAGCTGCCGCCGCCGGTGGCGTCGGGCTGCTGTTCTTTTTTCAGTTCGCGCTCGAGCACTTCGAGCTCTTTCTTGATGCCGACCTTGTCATGCAGCTCGATGGCGCGCCGGTAGTGCTCGGCGGCCTGCTGCTTGAGCCCATCGGCGAGGCAGGCACGGCCTACCGCCTTGTGCAGCTTGGCGCGCACCTGGTCGAAGATGTCGCAGTCGGCCAACATGGCCAGATAGCGATTGAGCAGGGGCAGGGAGGGTCCCGCGCCGGCTTCTTGCTGCTTGATGGCGGTGTCGGCGACTTCTTCGGCGATCATGGTGGCGGCGGTGCGTTCGTAGCGGTCCGGGGTACTGAGGCCGTGGCGGATCACGTAGTCGGCCATGTTGAAGGCCCCTTCGAGATCGCCGGTGTCGAGGGTCCAGAGCATGACGGTGACGAGGACGTCATCCTGGCCGCCCCGGTCGGCGGCCAGCAGGCCATCAATCCAAGGCTTGTAGACCGGCAGCATGGTGCGCTTGGCGTCGATCTTGCGTTCGATGCTCTGGATGCCTTTGAGGGTGCGGCGGTGTTCGGCCAACTGCATCAGCTGGAGTTCGTAAGCGTTGGCACGGGCCTGGTCGAACTGGGGACTGGCCGCCCCTTGCAGGGCGGCCAGTGCTCTTTCGCGGTGGCGACGGGCGGGAGTCATGTCACCCCCTTACTCGCCGGGGGCCGGGTTCGGCCCCATGACGATGTTTTCGACCAGGGCGGCGCAGTCGTAGTCCTCGACCACGTAGGCGTCATTGGAGCTTTCGTAGTTGACGATGCGGTTGCGCTTGGGCTCTTCATCGATATGGCGGCGGCGGGCTCCGTCTTGCCAGTAGATAGAGAGGTTGCTGAGTTTGGTGATCAGCAGAGCGTCTTCCGGGAAGAAGGGGACGCGCACAGCCTTGAGCCCGCCGATCTGCTTCTGGCTCACCAGCACCTGGCCTGCCAACTTGTTCTGGTTGTCGCTGGCGTCGTTGATGATGGGGAAATACTTGTCGGACAGCAGCTTGCGACCGCAGATCACCACCAGATCGGTGTCGTCCTGGAACCAGGGTTTAATCAGCTCGTTGACGGCGTCGAACACCAAGGCGTCGAGGTTCTTGTAGTCGCCGTCGGTGGTATCCACGTAAATCTTGCCGCTTCCCTCGGTGCCCTCGCTCATGACTTGGGCCGGTGCATCTGTGCGGATGTGCTGCAGCCAACCGATGTTGACGTCTTGCAGCAGGGGGTTGGCATTCCGATCGGTGTCGGGAGCCGCGCTGGTGCCGTGCCAGCCGATCATGATCCGGTCCAGCCCCTGGCGCGTGATGATGGCATCGCGAATACGGGTCTGGAAGTCGGGGAATTTGGCCCACGAATCGAGTTGGGCGTAGCCGATCATGGTGTCGTAGTTGGTCTGGGCGCACTCGTAGTTGTGGTCATACAGGGCGGCCGGGTTGTTGGGCTGGCGGTCCTTGTTATCGGTGTTGGTACGGCCGGCGATGGTGCTGCTGATGCCGATGCCGACCTTCTGCCCCTTGAGTTCATCCACCGGCACCATGTTGATCATGGAAAGGAAGGCGACCGACTCCTGCATCTTGGTTTCCAGTGTCTGCTGGACGCTGGGCTGCACGCTGAACTGCACCATGGCACTGGTGATGGCGTTGAGTTTGGCCACCTGGCCGGTGAACTCGTTGAACTTCTGGCGGGTTTCGTTACGCATGGATTGGGTCCTTAGCAGTCAGTTTGAATGGAGGTGCCATCGCCACCGGTGGCGGGATCGCGCTTGTGGCTGAGGTCTTCCTGGCCTTCCAGCTTGGCGGTGAGGTCGGCCAGCGCCTTGGCGGTGGCATCCTGCTTGCTGGTCAGCTCGGTGATGGTCTTGCCCTGCTCGGTGAACTTCTTCTGCAGGACGGCATCGAGGCTGGTCACTTCTTTCGCAACGGTCTCGACGGCCTGGTGCACATCGCTTAAATCGGCGGTGGATTGCTTCTTGTGGGTGGAGAACAGCGCGGTGACCCGTTCCAGCAGACCTGGGCCCTTGTCGCCCTCTTCGGTGAATTCGACCTCGGTTTCGATGGCGCAGGTAAACAGGTTGGTCGATTTTTGCTTGCGCGCGGCCAGCGGACTTTTGTCACCAGCACCGGCGCAGAACTGGAGGTATTCGGTACCAAGGCTGGCGGGGGTGTTGGTCACTGCAAGACCTACCAGGTAGGCCTCGCCGGTACCGGCAAAGTCCAGATCCAGCTCGACGGAGGTGTAAACCTTCTGGCGGGCTTTGTTGAGTTTGATCAGGTCTTCGGTCGGGTCGATATCGGCGAACAGGGCCATTTTCTTTTCGCCGTCGATCTCGACCTCTTCGGCATAGACGGAGATCACGTCGCCATAGGCGCGAAAATCGCTATCAGGGAACGGGCTGAGGTAGTGTTCGAGGTTGACGCGGGCGCCGTACTTTTCGCGGTTGTAGTTTTTGGCTGCCTGGGTGAGCCATTCCGGCGCGATGGTGCGGCCGTCGGTGGTTTGGCCTGCCACCGCGACGCGCTTGAATTTTGCTTTCTTCGCCATGAGCTGGGATCCCTTTGGTGATTGGGTGGTGATGTCGCGGTTATGGTCTGGGTGACAGGCGGGATCGTGCAATCGGCGGCCAGTGTGTACGGCGCTGGCACACTGGCGCGGTGGCGTTTGGATGGGTTGTGGCTGGGTAGACTGGCGCCATGACGACAGCACCCTTACTTTTCCCCCATATCGAACCCAGACGGCAGGCCATGCACCTGTTCTTCCAGGGCTATCCGCTCCGCGCCATTGCTGAATTGCTGCAGACGCCGGAGGGGACTATCTCGACCTGGAAGAAGCGCGACGGCTGGGATGACATCAAACCCATTGACCGGGTCGACTTCGCCATCGAGGCGCGGATGTGCCAGCTGATCGCCAAGGAGGTGAAAAGCGGCGGCGACTTCAAGGAGATTGACCTGCTGGGTAGGCAGTTGGAGCGGATCGCCCGGGTCAACAAGTACAGCAACGGAGGCAACGAGGTCGACCTCAACCCCAAGGTGGCGAACCGCAACAAGGGGCCGAAGAAGGCACCCGAGCGCAATGTGGTGGAGCCCGAACAGCAAGAGCGGCTGATCGAGCGCTTCGAGTCCACCATGTTTGGCTACCAGCGCACCTGGTACGAGGCTGGCAACCAGCACAGGATCCGCAACCTGCTCAAGTCTCGCCAGATTGGGGCGACCTACTTCTTTGCCTTCGAGGCCTTCATCGATGCCCTGGTCACCGGGCGCAACCAGATTTTCCTGTCGGCCAGCAAGGCGCAGGCTCATGTGTTCAAGCAGTACATCATCCAGTTTGCCAAGGAGGAGGGGGTGGAGCTCAAGGGCGACCCCATGGTGCTACCGAACGGAGCGCACCTCTACTTCCTCGGCACCAACGCCCGCACCGCCCAGAGCTACCACGGCAACATCTACATGGATGAGTACTTCTGGATCCATGGCTTCCTGGAGTTCCGCAAGGTGGCTTCCGGCATGGCGATGCACAAGAAGTGGCGCCAGACCTACATTTCCACCCCATCCAGCCTTTCCCATCCCGCCTATGCGTTCTGGTCCGGCGCCAACTTCAACCGTGGCAAGGCGAAGGCAGACCGGGTCGAGATTGACCTGAGCCACGCCAATCTTGCCAGCGGTAAGCTGTGCGCCGATGGTCAGTGGCGGCAGATTGTCACGGTCGAAGATGCGGTGCGCGGTGGCTGCGACCTGTTCGACCTGGATCAGCTGCGCAGCGAGTACTCCGAGGAGGAATACCTCAACCTGCTGATGTGCATCTTCATGGATGACACCTCGAGCGTGTTCCCGCTCGTTACCCTGCAGCGCTGCATGGTCGACAGCTGGGAACTGTGGGACGACTACAAGCCCTTTGCCCTGCGTCCGCTGGGTAGCCGGCCGGTGTGGATCGGCTATGACCCGGCCAAGGGTGGGCAGGGGGATAGCGCAGGTTGCGCCGTGCTGGCTCCGCCGGCGGTGCCCGGCGGCAAGTTCCGGGTGCTGGAGCGCCACCGCTGGAGCGGGATGGACTTCGACGCCCAGGCGCGAGCCATCAAGGCCATGTGCGAGCGCTACAACGTGTGCTACATCGGCATCGATACGACCGGGATCGGGGAGGGGGTCTACCAGTTGGTGAAGCAGTTCTACCCGGCGGCGACCCCTATCCAGTACAACCCGAGCGTGAAAATCCAGATGGTGATGAAGGCACAGGATGTGATGAACAAGGGGCGGCTGGAGTTTGACAGCGGTTGGACCGACCTCGCCCAGGCGTTCATGAGCATCCGCCGCGCCGTGACCGCGGGCGGCAAGCTGCCGACCTTTGAGGCCAGCCGGTCAGAGGAAACCAGCCACGCCGATATTGCCTGGGCAACGATGCAGGCCCTGTTACACGAACCGCTGGCAGGTGCCACCGGTGCCAATACCAGCATGATGGAGATTTTCGCATGAGAAAGCGCCGCCCACAGCGCCATACCTCGCCGATGACGGCGACCCAGAAACCCGGCGCGGCCATCGAGGCGTTCAGCTTTGGCGAGCCGGTGCCCGTCTTATCGCAACGGGAGGTGTTCGACTACCTGGAGGCCATGCACAACGGCCGCTGGTACGAGCCGCCCCTCTCCCTCAATGGGCTGTCTCGGGTCTATCGGGCCGGGGTGCATCACGCCTCGGCCATCCAGGTGAAGCGCAACATCCTGCGTTCCTGTTTCATCCCGCATCCGAAACTGAGTTTGGCCGCCTTCACCGGGTTGGCGCTGGACTATCTGATCTTCGGCAACGGCTATCTGCAGGCGGTGCAGAACCGGCTCGGCGGGGTGCTGCGCTATGACCACCTGCGGGCTAAATACACCCGGCGGGCTCTGGACTTGGACACCTATTGGTGGATTGCCCAGCCCGGGCAGGAGCAGGCGCTGCCGGCCGGGCGGGTTGGCCATGTGATGGAGAGCGACATCAACCAGGAGATCTACGGCATCCCCGACTATGTCGGCGGGCTCAATTCCACCCTGCTCAATGAGTCTGCCACCCTGTTTCGCCGCAAGTATTACGAGAACGGTTCCCACGCCGGGTTCATCATGCACATCACCGACGCGGTGCAGAACGAGGGCGACATTGCGGCCTTGCGTGAGGCGCTGCGCCAGAGCAAGGGGCCCGGCAACTTCCGCAACCTCTTGCTCTACACCCCTAACGGCAGCAAGGACGGGGTGAGGCTGATCCCGGTTGCCGAGGTGGCGGCCAAGGATGATTTTCTCTCCATCAAGAACGTCAGCCGCGACGACCAGTTGGCCACCCACCGGGTACCGCCCCAGCTGATGGGAGTGATGCCGAACAGCACGGGCGGGTTCGGCGATGTGACCAAGGCCGCCCAGGTGTTCGACATCAACGAGATCGACAGCATCAAGGCCAGCCTGCTGGCGCTCAATGACTGGGCAGGGGAGGAGGTGATCCGGTTCAACCCTTACAAGCTGGCCGCCGGCATCGAGCAGGCCAGCCAAGGCGACATGCTGCGCTGACCCGGCCTGTGCATCCCGACCACCCCGCCACCTGGCGGGGTTTTATTTTGCCCCTCACGTGGCCGCATCAGCGGCCCGCTGCTGCATCACCGATGCGGGCTACCCTTGCACCCTCGCAGATCCTTTCACGCGCATCCTGAGCGGCTGGAGCCGCCTGCTGCCCCCCTGCCAGCACCGCTGGCGCGCAATCGGGACCCCGCCTCGCCTGCCCGCTTTATGTGTGGAAAATCATGCAGGTGAAAGACTGGCTCTGGCTACCGGCACCCTGCGCCAGCGCTGGCCGCGCGCGGGGATTCGGATCCTTTCTGTGATCCTTCATTTTCTGTCAAATCATTGCATCTTTGCCTGCTTCGGATTTTTCAGAGGTTGTGATTTGTATTTACCAGCAGGTTAAAAATAGAATTAATTTAATAGGTATTGTTTGAAATAACAATTCACCGTTGTGTTTTTTGTTAGTAATGATTGCTTCCTTTTAAGAGTGTTAATAATTTGTAGCTCCTATATATATATGGGGTTACTGTTGCAGCTAAATAAAACAAGGCAATGATTTTCATTGGAATGTAATTTTCTAATGATGTGAATTCATCATAAACAGTCAGGGTAATCATCGGCGCCATAATGCCCCACGCTATAATGAACGAAGAAAATTTTAATAAATCTATGCTATTGGCTTTTGGCTTATACCGATCAATTCTAGACACAACAATATTTGTTGTCCTTACCAACTCGTCTAAGCAATATTGTTTTATATTAAAAACTGCATTTATGTAATCCTCGATGGCTTTATTGTTGAAATAATGGCCTTTAGTTGGTGGGATATAACATAGTGTGCTATGGTCTATGCCTGCAGAATCAACTTTTCTTTGCGCCATATATTTATCATGTAATTCTCTATTTCCGTTACGGATTTCGTCTGTAGCATTTGCCAAATCAAGTAATTTCTGTTGGTGAGAGTCCAAAAAACTGGCCATTTGATAGATTCTATCTTGAATCATATACGTTCTCTTTAAGTTAAAGTATCCCATGCTCGTTTTAATCTTGAGTTCATTAGTGGGCATGCTGCTTTCACATTGAGATTCTGCAAATGGAAATTTAGACAGAGCGGCATATAAAATTGAACTTACTTCACGGTATGTATCATGAGATTTACTATTTGGTGTGTAGTTAGTTTCATTCAAATGGAATATCATTTTCGTCCAGTCCATATGCTCCCCATTTAGTATGTAGCTAGGTGGCACTCCCATATCGGATTGTTGTATTGAAAATAGATGCTTATATAATTCATTGGTGGCAACATTAAGGTTGTCTTTCGCTTCATCAATCTTTTGATAGCCATAGACAAAATATGCCAAATAGAAAGCGGTTATAATACCAATAAGTGATGCATGCACAGATGGAAGCAGCGCAAGTAAGGTCTCCCCCATATTATCTCCTTTCAATATTTCATTTTTTAAAAATAATGATAGCTATTATGGACATTGTTTCATATTGTCTTAAAGTTTACTGATTTCGTTCTTGATTAAAAACACCCATTTGTGAAGCCCCTATTCTTTATACTGGCAGAATATCTTTTGAACCGAATTTGGTCACGCTTTGCGTGAGTGTCGGACACCATTTATGTATTTCTCTTGAACATTTCACTAACCGAAATGAGACCCAAACGCCGAACGGTGATCCTCTCTGGGCTGTTTGCTATACTGTGTTTTTATACAGCCTATCGAGATGCCCCGTATGTTTGCTCAACCCACTCCTGATGCTCCCTTGTTGGAGCTGCCCCTGTTTCTCTCCCCGGTGGCCTGTGGCTTTCCGTCGCCAGCGCAGGATTACACCGAGCAGACCATCGACCTCAATCAGCTGTGCGTGGCGCACCCAGCGGCCACCTACTTCGTGCGGGCGGCCGGTGACAGCATGGTCGACCACGGGATCCGCGATGGCGATCTGCTGGTTGTGGACCGCAGCCGCAAGGCGGTTCATGGCAGCGTGGTGATCGCCGCGGTCGATGGCGAGTTCACGGTGAAGAAACTGCAGCTTGAACCCACAGTGGCGCTGCTCCCGGGTAACCCGGCCTATCGGCCCATCCATTTCAGCGAGGGGCAGGAGCTGGAAATCTTCGGGGTGGTGACCTGTGTCGTGCACATGATGCCAACCCCATGAACAAGCACTGCGCCGTCGCCCTGGTCGACGTGAACAACTTCTACGCCAGCTGCGAACGGCTGTTTCGCCCCGACCTCAAGGGGCGGCCCATCGTGGTGCTCTCCAACAACGATGGCTGCGTGGTGGCCCGTTCGGCGGAGGCCAAGGCGCTGGGCATCAAGATGGGGGGGCCGTACTTCCAGATCCGCCAGTTCTTCGAGGCCATGGGCGGGGTCTGGTTCTCCAGCAACTACGCCCTCTATGGCGATATGTCGAACCGGGTGATGAGCATTCTGGAGGGGATGGCTCCGGCGGTGGAGGTCTACAGCATCGACGAGGCCTTTATCGAGCTGAGCGAGTCATGGGCCGGTGATCTGGTGGTCTATGGCCGCCAGATCCGGGAGCGGGTGCAGCAGTGGACCGGGCTCATCGTCGGGGTGGGCATAGCGCCGACCAAGACCCTGGCCAAGCTAGCCAACTACGCCGCCAAGAAGTGGCCAGCCACCGGGGGGGTGGTCGATCTGCGCGATGAGGAGCGGCGCGGCCGCCTCATGGCTATCACCTCGGTGGACGAGATATGGGGCATCGGCCAGCGGCTGTCGGCCAAGCTGGAGGCTCAGGGCATCAAGACGGTGGCCGACCTGGTGGCGGCCGATCCCAAGAGCTTGCGGCGCCGGTATGGCGTGGTGGTTGAGCGCACCGTGCAGGAGCTGCGGGGGATCCCCTGTGCCGAGCTGGAGCAAGAGGCCCAGGCCAAGCAGCAGATCATCTGCTCGCGCTCGTTTGGGGAGCGCATCACTCAGTTCGGTCCCATGCACCAGGCGCTCGCTGGCTACATGGAGCGGGCCGCCGAGAAGCTGCGGGGGGAGGGGATGTGCTGCCGGCACGTCACCCTGTTCATTCGCACCAGCCCGTTCAGCGACCGCGAGCCCTATTACGGCAACCAGGTGAGCACCAAGCTGGCCATGCCCACCCATGACACCCGGGCGCTACTGGCCCTGATCCCCGAGTTGCTACCCCGCATCTGGCGCGACGAGCAGCGATACCAGAAAGGGGGCGTCATGCTGGCCGACTTCACCCCCGCCAGCATGCAACAGGGCGACCTGTTCGCCGTACAGCAGCAATCCCCACGCAGCGAGGCGCTGATGCAGGTCATCGACAAGATCAACCAGGGACGGCTGGGGAAGGTCTACTTCGCGGCCCGCGGACGGGATACCCGTGAGTGGATGATGAAGCGGGAGCAGTTAAGCCCCCGCTACACCACCGAGCTCAGCGAGCTGCCGGTGGTGAAGTGATGATTGCTGAGAGGGATCAGTACATGCGTTCGATCTGCTTGCCAAAACTCACCATCATCCACCCCGCCAAGAAAAAACTGGCCCAAGTGAAAAACCCAATGATGGTTTCGGGAACCATAGCCTGGATTATGGGCCACTGGTCAAACAGACCGGGTGGGGTGGGGAGTGCCGCTTTGCCATCTGTAATGGTCTGGAGTTTGGTAAAAGCCCGTTCAATACGACGTTCAAACAGAAGTGATCTTCCTCCAAGTGCCAGTGCTCCCAAAGAGATCATCATCAGCAAGCCACCAAAGAACTTCATCACCCCAGGCTCCATTATCAATGTGACAAGCAGGTCTTTCAGGCGTTCCATTTTGGGTATCCAATTCAAGCTCCGTTCGAGGCAGCTTACATCTAATAGCCATCTCAGGTCATCAGGGGAGGAATATGCCAAATCTTGGCACTGTGACCGGTCACAGCGCTAAGATTTTCTCCCCAGTTGTGTGCCAGCAGGCAGCCTCGCCCTTGAAGGTGCCGCCGCAGCCGCCTGGGAGAGGGTTGCCGCAGTGCTGGCAGGCTTGTGCGGCCAGCTCTGCTTGTTGCTGCTGCCACCATTCCCAGTCGCGGCGCAGTAAGGTGCTGATGTACTCGTCGGCACTGTAAGGTTCACCGGATCCGGCTCTGGCCCGGCGCAATGTCTCCAGTTGTTCGCGCTCACGGGTGGAAAGTGCCACCTCCACCCGCTTGATACCGAGCGCAGCCCGCCTGGCCCGTTGGTCCTGCTTGCGTTTGGTGGCTGGGTTCATGCTGTCTCCTTGCGATGGTCAGCCACTACTTGGTGCAGTGCTGGCTGGTAGGTTGGATTGAGCTGTGCGGCTGCGCCCGGGTTGGCGCGATCTATGCTGCTGCCCGGGGCTATCCAGAGTGTGCGGGCCGTTCTGGCGCAGCGGATGGTACCGCTCTGGTCGATGGCGACCGGAGTGCGACCCTCTACCACGTGGCGCTTGCCAACGTACTGGCCATCAGCAGAGAGCACCGGCACGGTGGGGCGGTTGGCTCTGACCTGATACGGGGTCGGTACCTCGGTGGCGATGGCTGGCAGGGCCAGCGATACGGGGCGAGGGTGGCGGCGGCGCAGAATGGCACAGGCCACAGCCTGCTGTTTGCCCTTGAGCATCCCCACCCACTGGCTGATCTCGTTGGCTGGCCAGCGCTGCTGGAGAATGCAGGTCACCCGATTATCCAGGCGGCGGTACTCTTCGCGGCTGACGGCCTTGGCGCTAGGGTCTTGGCGATGGTTATGCATACTCGACCGCCCTTAAACCAGGGGCCTGATTCTTTTCCCCGAAGTTTTGGAGGTTGTCACGAATGACGGCAACCAACTCTTCCCTCGACAATCCCTGCCCCACCCAGTCATATTCCGGGTCATTCTTCTTTAGCCAGATCAGTGCCTGAACCCTAGTTAGGGTCATCACCCCTTTTTCGTACTTTGTCGCGGTCATGCTTCCCACTCCTCGCTGTAGTCGTCCTGTTCCTGCATCCACTCCGGCACGTCCAGCCGTTCCAGCACCCGCCACATCTCACTGCGGTAAGGCTCCGGCAGCATCTCTATCCAGTTGCGGGTACCGGTATGGCCCTGCGCCTGGTAGACCTTGCCGCAGAGCTCAACCAGCGTCGGCCAGTCCTGATCGCCTTCCGGTACCGCGTACTCATCCGGCTGGCCCTGCTCGGCTGGCAGTTGGCCTTCTGGTTGCCAATCCGGCTCGCTCGGGATCGCCCGGCTCGACTGCACCTGGCCGTTCTCCAGCCAGAGGGTGAAGCCGTCCGCGCTGACGCTGGCGCCTGCCCGTAAACGCCCGATGGAGAAGGGAGATAAACCCCATTGCTCTGCCATCAACTGATCCGCGAACGCCTCAGGATCCGGCTGCGTACAGTTATTGTCAGAGCTCCAAGGTGCCGGGCTGTCGCCCGTCTTAACCCCAACACCCCCAGCCGAAACTCTGGCGGCCTTGGCGGCCTCATAGGTGCCTGCTGGCACCACTTCCCACCCTTGCAGGCGGGTCTTGATACCCAGGCGGGCTGTGTGCAACCCCATCAGGCGCTTGATGTCTTCGCCGTATCTGTTGGCCTGCTCCTCGATGAGGTGGGCCAGCTTGATGGGGTGCTCGGCACGGGTAGCCAGTGCGCCACCCATGGCTTCCAGGTAGCAACGAAAGATGGCGTTATCAGCGGCATAGCGGGCGGCCTCAAAGCGTGGGTCTTGCAACACCGGCTTGGGTGGCCCCACGAGTTCGCCATTCTTCTTGGCGTTGCTGATACGGCGCAGCTCGCGCCAGACCCCGACCGGTGCGCCACCGATCTGCTGGAAGGTGCGGATCCCCCACCAACTGGCCCAAGCGCACGCATGCAGAGCGCCCTGGTCTGCTGGGGTGTTAGCCTCTTCGTCGTCACCGACATAGGCGCCATCGATGTTCTTGGCGATGTACTTGGCGAGATAGCCGGTTGCATCGCCCTTGGCTGGGTCGATCATCTTCCAGTCGAACCGTGGCGTGATATCGGTAAAGGTGGGGGCAGCCATGGGTACCCGCACCAGCTCGTCCTTGTCGTCTGTCAGCGCGTAGTGTTGCAGGGTGCTGATCACCTTGTTGCGATCGCTCGGGCGCATAAACAGCAGCATGTGCCAGTGCGGGGTGCCGTCATGGTGTGGCTCGCACACCCGAAAGCCGTAGACAGGTGAATCATTGCGCTTGAGTGAGGCGCGGGTCAGGCTCCAGAGCTTGGCCAGATAGGCGCAGGTTTCGCGTGGGGTGGCGCCCTGGTACTTGTCGTTCTCGATGGTCTTGCCGTTGCGGCCGGTCTTCCAGGCGTGAAATCGGCTGGGGGCCGTCCAGGTGAAGAACACCCCCACATGGCCCTGTTGCTCTGCGTAGTCCTCGAACCCCCGCATGCGGGTCATCATCTCGTTGCGGCGGTTGACCGGGTTGGAGATGCTGGCCTCCCAGCAATCCTTCATCGAGATCACCAGGTCATGCTGGCCGTTCATCACTTCCGACTCAGCCAACCAGCGCATCATGGCCTGCTTGCGCTCGCGCACCACCTTCATGGTGGCGTTCGAGACGTAGGCGGAGACGCCTTTGCGTACCTTGCCCAGCAGGATGGCGATGTGCTCTTGCAGCCGATCCCAGCAGCGGTTCACGCGCCTCTCCCACCACTTGGCGGAGAGCAGGCGCACCATGACGCTCAGGATCCAGTTATCCCTCGCCTCTTTGGTTTTGAAGTCCGGCATCTTGCCGATGAATCCCCACTGGTCTGCTGGCTGCTTGATGGCGTCCCATGTCGCCATCAGATCCAGTTCACCGGCGGTGCTGTTCTGTTCAATGTTTTTCCAGATGGCGGCTGTCATATTGGCGAACTGGTGGGCCACTCGCCGGCGGCCTTCGTCGTCGCGCAGGTGCTGAGCATCGACTGGCAGCGCTATCACCAGAGACCTGACCCACTTCACCCGTTCCCGCAGCCAGATGTTTGCGCTGCGGCAGTTGCGGGTGGTGCCATCTTTGCGGCGGCGCACGTACTGCTTGAACAGCACCTGGGTGAACTGCATGGAGAGGCCATCGAGCAGCTGCACCGCCCAGACCAGATCGGATTCACCAGGGGCACCGACAAAGGCGGCCTCCAGCTTTGTGCCCGGCATGGCATTGGCGAGGGCATCGATACGGGCCTTGAGGGTCTTCTTGGATAGCGGCAGCTGGTTGCGTTTTGGCGTCGGCAGGCGGCTGATGGCAAAACCAAGATGGCCAGCCTCGGCGGCTGGCCCTGTTTTTTGTTGGTTGGTCATTGGTGATTGTTACCCGACAGCTCTTTGATGTTGTTCCGGCAGGAGGCCAGCGCATGGCGGGCATGCCCCGCCATCTTTCTGGCTGCGGCACACTGGCGCAGGGTCAGGGAGACCGTGCAGCGTGGGCGAGGGGATAGCCGACGCATTGCCAGC
Source organism: Aeromonas sp. QDB14 (assembly GCF_027707845.1). Lineage (NCBI taxonomy): Bacteria > Pseudomonadati > Pseudomonadota > Gammaproteobacteria > Aeromonadales > Aeromonadaceae > Aeromonas > Aeromonas sp. QDB14. The sequence continues at coordinate 54,035 of NZ_JAPCJD010000010.1, forward strand.
AGGTCGCGCTGGTAGCTGCGCAGGCGGGCCTCGTCGCCCATCATGGTGTCGAACCATCTATCGACGCGGGTTTGCAGGTCTGTGATCAGGCGGTGGCTCATTTGATAGTCTCCCCCAGTCCGTGGAGTGGCTCACACTCTTCCCACCATTCGGCTATCTCTCTGGCCAGCGCCACCTCACCGCCACCCAGCGCCAGCCAGTACACGGCGCGGACGGCGCCCAGGGCCAGCAGCTCCTGGGTGATATTGCGGTTGCGCTTGGCGTCGCAGCCCGAGGTGTTGAATTCCTCCTGTGCCGCCTCCCAGTGCTTGGTCAGCGGGCTGACCGGCGCCGGTGGCTGCATATGGGCGGGGCCCGCCTCTGTGGGGCCCTGCTCATCCAGCGGTGCCTCCAGTTCAAACAGGTCTGTCATGCTGCACCCCCTACCACCACGCATCCGTTCACCGGTGACCAGCTTGAGATGGGCACTTGCAGGCCCAGCTTGTTTTGATCACGCTCGCCGCTCAGCAGCATGAGTGCTTGTTCGTTGCAGCTTTCGCAGCCACACCACTGGCCTCCGCACTGGCAGAACTCCTGCTCACCGTGTTTCTCTCTGGAGTAGAGCGAGAGGCGTAGGCAGTCCTGACACATCACAAAGAAGCTGATGCGGATCAAGCTCAGGCGATTAGGTCGGCTCGGCACCTTGATGGTTTGCATCACGGAGGCATCGGGGCCAGAGGCCATATCAGCGCCAATGAAGAACGGGTCATCCATAAACGGCAGGTCATCAACCGGCGCCTGGTCGGCCTCGTCTTGCGGCTGGAACACCATCCGCACTTCATCGACACTCCAGGTAAAGCTGCTTCTTCCCTCTACGAACAGCCATTCATCCGCAGCCTGTGGGTTGGCTGCGGCGAACTCGTTGAACAAGCGAAGGAACATCAGGTCTTGGCTCATGCCTCATCCCCCATCACAGAGTCATCATCGAGCAGATCCGCAGGTCGGCTGGTCACGACCAGTTGCACCTGGATGTACTCATCCCCGGCGTAGAGCTCGCCCAGGGCGATGCGGTTTTCCTGCTCGCCGGTGGCCAGCAGTTCGGTCAGCAGGGGCAGCACGGCCTGCTCTGCCCGCTTGGCGATATGAATGGCGTCGATGCTCATGCCAGGGCCCTCCGGTTCATGGTGTGGAATAGCTGGTGCCAGCGCAGTTGCTGGCGGGCCTGCTCGCGCAGATTACGGCCCTCTGGTCCGCGTCGGGTGGTGTAGGTCTTCGCCCTGATGCGGTGCGGCAGATCGGCCAAGTCGGCCAGGGCTGCCTGCCGGGAGATGGGGTGTAACAGCTTGTTCATGCCACCCCCTCGATGATGCGGATGGCGCCAGAGGTCAGGCGCTCCATGCGGGCGTAGCCGTTCCGGCCGCGCAGCCAGGTGGTGCCGCAGTTGATGTAACCGCGGCTGACCAGATAGGCGGATGCCGCCTTGATGGTCGGTTCGGTGTGACGAGTGATAACGGCGGCCATGATCAGATCCCCCCACGGCGGTTGACGCACGACCAGACCGCACGCCACGCCATGGCGGCAGGGCGCTCTACTGCATGGATCAGGTCTGGGCTGGTGCGGTAACGCTGACCACGGCAGGCCAGCTTGCGGTTTTGCAGGCGCAGGTTGCGCAATTGGTCACGAATGGCTAAAGTTGGCATGTCGATTTTCCTTGTTGACGATGGAAAGCCCGCTGGTGTTGGCGCACCGATAGCGGGTTTTTTATTGCCCGATGGCCCTGGGGCCTGACTGGCACATCTCACTGCCCGCCAGCACGGCGCGTTTCATGCGCAGCTTGGCGGCACGTTCCTTCTTCTCTCTCTCGATATCCCCGATGGGTCTGGTCACTGGCGCCGGGTGCCACACCTTGGTGTCACAGCCGCCGCGAAACTCCCCCTGATACTCCAGCGCGATCACTGCCATCCTTACCGCCTCACGTCGTGCGTGGGGCAGGGCTGACAAGCTGGCCGTCATCAGCTCGCCTCTTGGCTGGCGGGCAATGGCACAGATGGCCGCTTTCTTGGCCTGGCTCAGGGCCAGCCAGTCGGTGTCCAGACTGGATCGCGTTTTGCCGAACATCTCCCGCAGGATCTGGCAGCCGGCGGTGTTCATGGCCACCTGCTCGTCGGGGGTCAGCCCCGCCAGGTTGCGCTGTTCATGGTCGATGCGTTGCGTTTGCATGGGGTTCTCCTTGCTGTAGGGGGCCTAGGCCCCTTCCTGTTCAGTGATTGCGTCTGTGGCCCCGGCCTGTGCCTGCTTGAGTTCCTCAATGGCGCGGAACGGGCGCGGCTTGGTGGGCAGGGGCGGGGTGGCTGTGCTGGCCGGCTCCTCTTGTGGGCTGCGGCTCCCCTTGAGCCGTGGCACCAGAACGGCGGGGTTGGGCAGGGCGCTGGGCACGTAGTAACCGGTCACCGTGGACAACACCTGGAAGACGTACCCACAGAAATCGTTGCTGCAGCGATAGCGCGCCTGCACGGTGAGATCGCTCATGCGCTGTGAGGTTCTGACGGTGCTGTAAGACCCACAGTGAGGGCAGGGGAAAAACTTGGACATGGGGTCTCCTATGCGCCCATCGCCACGCGGGCCATGTCGGCGGCGCAGGCAAGGCTGGGTACGGCGTGGAATTTGTCTTCCACCTCGGTGGCAATCAGCACCAGGTGCTCGATGCCCGCCCAGATCCCGCTGATGACCGCATTGCGATGGGCCTTGGTAACGCGAGGGCCGCTCAGCAGGGTGGTGGCTTGCGCGGTGACCCCCAGGATCTGGGCCCCTGCATTGAGCGCCTGCTGGGCGCGGGCCTCGGGGGTTGGCGCGGCGGCGGCGGGCAGCTTGGTGGCGGTCAGACCGCAGTCAAACAGCAGGCCGTCAAACAGGGTGTCGTCCCCGGTGGCGCGATAAAGGGCGATGAGGTCGAGGGCGGTGAGCTTGTGTTTCTCGCTGGCCGGATTGAACTTGTTGTGCAGCACACGGCTCGGCATGCCGAGCTCGCGTTCCAGTTCGCTGATGTTGTGCATACCCTTGAAGGTGTCGCAGGCCGCCGCAAAGTGGTTGTGTGAAATACAGGACTGGTTTGACACTCTGATTTCCCTCCAAAGGACGATATGGTTAACCCGCGTGTTTGAACTGGGGTGCCAACACCGACCCCGCCATCTGCTTGGCGATAAACACATGCACCTTGACCATCGACAGCTCATTCGGGAGTTCTTTCTCCATGATCTCGAGCTTGCCGGCTTTGACCCAGCCACGGGCGGTATCGGTAGAAACCCCGATCCACGCGGCAAACCTGGCGATGGGCATCAGTGGTGGGATGTCTGCCGATAGCACCAGGGTGATCGCGCTGACGGCGGGGGCCGGTGTCGGCCTGGCCGCTGGGTTGATATGACGAGGTGGCATGGTGGTTACGCCTTACCAGGTTGTGCGTTGGTGGGGTCAGCCTTGGCGGCGGCCGTCGCCCGCTGGACGCTGGGGATCGCCTCCAGCGGGGTGCCCGGCGCGACGCGCTGAGATGGGCGCGGCTGGCCAGATGTGGGAGCGGGGTCTGCTTTCAGCGCGCCGCCGGTCAACACCTCGATCTGGTAGGCGCGGCCCTGGGGGATGGTGTCGCCCCACTTGCTGACCGCCACATGCGAGATCCCTAAGGCTTTTGCTGTGGCAGCCGTGCCACCGAAGTAACTTAAAACGTCGCTCTTATTCATTTTGAGGTTACCTAAGGTTCCTTTAATGGGGCAAAGGTAACCTAGGTGTCGTCATGCTGCAAGCGATAAAAGACCCTTTAGTGTCATTTTCTTGTGGTAACTTCGGTTACATGACCATAAACGATCGAATCCTATCCAGAAGAAAACACCTCAAGCTCTCTCAGCATGAGTTGGCCAGCCGCATCGGTATAACCCGGGTGTCTGTTGGTAAATGGGAATCAGGATTGAACCAGCCCAAAGGCCGCTATCTCAATGATTTAGCGGCTGCGCTCGGCGTGTCTGTTGATTGGCTGCTGACCGGCAAAGAGGACGGGGCCGCTGGCGTGATGGAGCCTTCTCCCCCTGGCTATCGCAACGTCGAGCCCGCCGACATCCCACAAGGGGTTCGGGTCCCCATCCTCAGCTATGTGCAGGCCGGCAACTGGCGGGAGATCTGCGAACAGGCCACGGGTTTTGATGGCAACGTGGAGTATGTGACGGCCAGTGTGGACATCGGTCCCCGTGGCTTTGGCCTTTGGCTGCGTGGCAACTCGATGACCCCGCAATTCAATGAGGGGGACCTGGTGATCGTGGACCCTGACGAACAGCCACGCCCGGGGGATTTCGTGGTCGCCAAGAACGGTAGCGAAGAGGCCACCTTCAAGAAGTACCGGCCCCGTGGCATTGATGAGAGTGGGCAAGAGGTCTTTGAACTGGTCCCCCTCAACGACGATTACCCGCCCATGCACTCCGACCGGCAGCACATCGAGATCATCGGCGTGATGGTAGAACACCGTATTTTCAGAAAACGATAGGGCGCTGGTGCGCCCTTGTTTTTTCCTGACCCATGGAATGGATAGCGACATGCGCAAACCTATAAAAATCATCATCGCGATGGTCTGCACCTTAGCGATGTTCAGCGCCTCTCCCACCTTCGCCAAAGGGAGGAAACCCTGCTCGGGTAACAAGGGCGGGATCTCTCACTGTGATGGAGAGCGGTTTGTCTGTAACGATGGCTCATACAGCGCCAGCAAGAAGATATGCAGCGCAAGCGGGTCGAGCGCCGTAGGGATAAGCAACTCTTCTGGTTCTCGCAAATATTCCTCCACGACTCGAAAGCGCAGCGACACCAGCACCCGCAGAAGCAAGGGATAACCCACAGCATTCTGCGACAGACTGCGCATCGACGATGGTCGAACTTGCCGCATTGTCAAACGAGGCGGCTGATTGGCTGTACTTCTCACTCAGGAGCAAACCGATGAAAAGTGTACCGAAGACCGGGTTGTATCTTTCTACCAAGAACGTCGAAGGCATGAGGTTGGTGGTTGAGGATGTCTTTGCTGAAGACGGTGATGACTTCTATCTCGTCAATGTGATTGATGAAGCCAGCAAGGATGACTTATCCGCGATGGGCGATGAGATGGACGGAGAGCAATGGGAAGCGCTTGTCGCTGAATATGGCTTAGTGCATCAGGCATAGCTGTGCGATGGGTGAACACCGGAACATCAGGAAACGATTAAAGAACAGGGCGCAGTATCGCCCTGTTTTGCTTGGACAGTTTTGTGTGTTCGGTTTGTGCTGTTCTTGAGAGGTATGGAGGGAAGAAACCACGTTATTCAACCAGAGGTTGTTGTGGGTCCGCACCCAAGCTGAGGCTATCCAGATTCCACTTCTTGAGTTGCCTTACTCTCTGGAAAGAGGCTACCGACTCCGATGCTTCCTCGCATGAGCATAATTCGATGCTATGCCACTGATGGCCGACCTTAAATCTGGCTTCAAATGCAGCCTTTATCTTATCCCTGACATCTATTGCAGCAGCTTCTGCCATAACAAAATCAGGATCGGCACGATGTAAAATCATGATGTCGAGGGTGTAAGGGTCATCTGCACCATTATGTTCGATGTCTTCACCTGAGTCCACGTCGAATAAGACCCCCAAAATTAGCTCGCCATGGGGCTTTGCTATCTTGGAGATCTTTTTGTCTAACCCAGCGCCTTTTAAACGTGCTTCAAACTCATCCGGAAATGCAGAACGGCGGTAGCGACTGGCCAGCCAAGTCTGGAGTATTGTCATGTTTTCCGATGTGAGATGAATCCCTTGGCGTGGTGCAAACTTGTTCAGGGTTAACTTATCGACAACTGTCTTGGCTGTTGCCAAAAATTCCCCCCAAACGAGCCCCCCTTCCTGCTCGAAGCTGATATAGAGCTTTCTCGCATTCTTTGCGTTGGTGTTGTTTCCCTTTTCAACATCATCACCAATGACTCGACCAATCACGATTTCAATCATCGGCTCAGCGTTTGGATCCTGCGCTATATCGCAATCTTGACTGATGACCACGACCAGAGTGCGATCAGACCCGTCAGAATGAACAAGCCCCAATTCTTGAGCAACAGCACTTTCCAACAGATGCCCCTGGCGCCATGGGCTGTTACGCAACCACTCTGTCATGCATTGTCCTCAGACAGATCATTCGCCTCTGGAAGGTCGAAATCGGCAGTTGCAGGAGTGTTCTTCCGATGGGCGAATTGTGCTGTAATTCGTTCCCTTTGAGCCGCCTCTCTCTGGTGAATATGCACCATCAAGTGAGCCGCATCACTGACGGATTCACCTGCTTGAACCACCTGCATCAGAGTCTTGCCATGGAAAAACTTTCGCTTCAACAGGGCTGCATTGATCGTGACACCAGCTTGCTCCAGCTCTTCTGCTGCGAGTGCCAGATCTCGTAACTTGCGGATGGCATTATCTTGTGTGACCGCATCACCATTGAGCCAGTTGTAAACTGTTTGCCGAGACACACTGAGGGCCGTGGCAAGGTCGGATACAGCAGGCTTCAATATAGTTCTGACGAGTACAAGATCATCACTCGGCGAACGTGCTACATCCGTATTAACCTTCTTTTTTTCTGACGCGTAAGCCCTGAGCGAGTTGTGTTGGGGGAATTGGTGGTGAACAACATCCGCACCTGTCCCGTATGCATGGCTTCCGTCCGCAGCAGAAATTATCGCTAGGCCTAGCAAAACGCCAGTTGCTAACGGCATTTGTCCCCAGCCCCTATGACTATTTGAATAGCCCAAAGCGAGAGTCATGTAGTGCTCCTTATTTCCATACGTCTATGGCGAAATCACTAACCGTGGCGCGGAATGCTTTGTAAATCTCTGAATGTAGGTCGGTCAATCTAGTTGCAATATTGGCAATACTGAATTGTTCCCTCTGAACGATAAAGCAGTCTGTATCTACGATGGCGTGCAGTCCAGATCTCGCTGTAAACCGAGGGGCTAGTTTTGGGGCAAAGGCAGTTAGTTCCATAGGCAAACCCACTACCCCATCAAGGATGATTGCGCGTGCGATAAGTTGGCCGGCTGGAGTGTTTAGACCTGTCTCACTAAAAGATTGCATCAAAGTGCCTTCTTCACGCATTGAAAGGCCCAACACCTCCGGGACGAGGTATTCCTTTAAGCTTTCGCCATCCCTAGGTAAGACGGCATCCAGATAACGAAGGCCAATCCGTTCCACAAAACTGAGCTGCAAAAAGTTATGCAAAATGCCCAACCCTTGCAAAAAACGCGCAGAAAATGTTTCGAATGTGTCGTATTCGGTGCTTTGCAGAATCAGTCCATTGTTATCAACGATAAAATGTGTTTTGGCTTCAATATCGCCGAACATGTAGCGTGACTGCTGGGTAACAGGCGGGCTGACCATCTGGCCGTTTACAATGCCACCGAAGGGCAAGGCCACCTGCTGTTGGATTTCAGTTCTAAAATCAGGGAAGCCTGCCATACGCATCTCTGCCTGAATGCCAGGGATGTAGGCGTCCAGATTTAAGATCGGATTGAATTGCACTTGGGCAAGCGTGTAGTAGACCGGTGCGTTGCGTAGTTTGATACCCATGATAGAGACCAGCGACGTTGTTTAAATGATAGTATCTTAACTTTACACTTTGGTTGACACATTATCCACAGCATTTGACTTTTTGACCGGTACCTCTCCCCCCTTACTTTTGCTGTATAAAAGACCAGTGTCAGTTGTATTGTCGGTAGTTCAGCCGGTATCTCAGTCAGTTCCTTTGCTAACTCATGAGTCTGATTTTTTTAGAGTTTTACAAGCAACACGTTGGTAGGTTTATCACTTAATGACAGTCCGCAAACTCGATGATGGCAAGCCCAAGCCCTGGCTTGCCGAGGTCTATCCCCAAGGCCGTGATGGCCCCCGCAAACGCAAGCGCTTTGCCACCAAGGGCGAAGCCTTGGCGTGGGAGAAACACATGCTGGTCCAGCCCTGGCAGCAACCAGAGGCGGTGAATGGGGATGAACGGCGGCTGAGCGACCTGGTGGTGCTCTGGTATGGCCGCCACGGCCAGACCCTGACCGATGGCGATCGGCGCCGCGACAAGTTGATCTGGCTGGCGGAGGCGCTGGGCAACCCCCAGGCCACCGAGTTCACCGCTCAGCAGTTTGCGGCCTACCGTGAGCGGCGACTGGCCGGCGAGCTTTATGTGCCCGGTCAGCGCAAACAGGTTTCCCCGACCACCATTAACCGCGAACTGCTCTACCTGCAGGCGGTGTTCAATGAGCTCGGGCGCCTAGGGGAGTGGGCCTACGGCAACCCGCTGGAGGTGCTGCGCCAGTACAAGGTGCAGGAATCCGAGCTGGCGTTCCTCAATCAGGATGAAATCGAGCAGCTGCTGGCAGCGTGCGCGGGGCTGAACGACTTGTGGCTGATCGTGATGCTGTGCCTCTCGACCGGAGCGCGTTGGTCCGAGATTGAAAAACTGACCCGTTCACAGGTCGGCATCGGCCGGCTGACCTTCACCCGCACCAAGGGCAAGAAGAACCGCACAGTGCCGGTGGCCGGTTGGCTGTTGGCCTTGCTGCCCAAGCGCACCGGCCGCCTGTTCGGTGATTGCTACGCCGAGTTCGAGAAGGCGCTGCGCCGCGCGGGGATCACTCTGCCGGCCGGCCAGCGAACCCACGTGCTGCGACACAGCTTTGCCAGTCACTTCATGATGGGCGGCGGCAACATCCTGGTGCTGCAGCGCATCCTAGGCCACACCGACATCAAGATGACCATGCGCTATGCCCACTTCGCTCCGGACCACCTCGAAGATGCGGTCAAACTTAACCCGATCACCGCGATGAAAAATGGCGGCAAAGTGGCGGCAGCGCTCACCAGCGACACCCAATAACCCCCACCCATCCCCAAGCAAACCCGCGAAAACACGGCAACCCATTGATTCACTGCGGCTTGCGATGGTTTCAAAATCCGCCGTAGCAATACGTGTCGGTTCGAGTCCGACCCCGGGCACCATCAGATTCCATGACAAAAGGCCATCCTCGCGGATGGCCTTTTGTTTTTCCGGGCGGTGCGAAGAGGTGTACCCTCAGACCTTCAGACCTTCAGACCTTCAGACCTTCAGACCTTCAGACCTTCAGACCTTCAGACCCACAGGCTCTCAGGCCATCAGCCTCTCGGACTGCCATCCCCTCAGTCGATGTTCTGTGCGATGCGCCACAGCACGCCGGCGGGATCGTACAGACAGAATTCCTTCATGCGCCACGGCTGGGTGACGAGCTCCGTGACCCGGACGCCGTAGCGGGCGGCGATCTGGCTCGCCTCCACTTGGGCCCGCCAGGCGGCCACGTCCTCCACCAGGAGGTGCATCATGAGCTGCTCGGCCAGCCCCGGGGGGTTGCCATCCTGCAGCAGGAAGCTTGCGTTGCCGAGATGAAAATAGGCCACGCCGTCGCCATCGGAGGCCAGGGTAAAGCCGAGATCCTGATAGAACTGCTTTGACAGCGTGAAATCCCGGGCAGGCACGAAGGCCTTGATTTCGGTCACGTTGAGATTGGGCATGGGCTCCTCGCGGCGCTGGGAACAGGGGAAGATGGCTTGCCAGTATGACCGGGCATTTCGGGGCAAGCCAGACGAATGGCACGAGTTTGCACTCTTATCGTGCTTGTGCCCCTCGGGTGGGGGGATATTGGCCGTCAGCCTCATTTGATTTCACCATGGTATGGCCCATTTCATTTATTTCATAAATACCTTAGCGGGATAGATAAGCCTGCCAGGGTGACATCACCACGGGTTCGCCCTGTCATTGTGAGGCGATTGGGTCATCCTGGTGCATTTTCCCGGCAATGCACAGCCAAAGTGCGATTTTCCCCCTGTAACCGGGCATCGTGCGCCAAGATGGTGCGTGTTGAATGTGATAAAAACATAAATCAATGAAATAAAAGGATTATTTTTCTTGGCCTGCTTTATGCTTTCCCCATGTCATGTCGCCATGATGTCTCCGTGAGCCACACAGGTGCGGTGGGCAGGTGGCCAGGTTGGAAATGCATATCAGGAAATGGACCCGGATGCCGGGACGACAAGGAGAGGGCTGTATGTTCAAGAGACTCGTAATGACTGGCCTGCTGGCGCTGGCCGCCACCATGGCCGCCCCGGGCTGGGCCGAAGAGGTGGCCGCGCAGGCCGATGTGGTACAGGCGGCCGTGACCGTGACCATCAACAAGGGGGACAATACCTGGCTGATGGTGGCGGCGGCCCTGGTGATCCTGATGTCCGTGCCGGGCCTCGCCCTCTTCTACGGCGGCCTGGTGCGCGCCAAGAACATGCTGAGCGTGCTGATGCAGGTGTTCACCCTGTTCTGCCTCATCACCGTCCTCTGGGTGGTCTACGGCTACTCCCTGGCCTTCACCGAGGGCGGCGCCTTCTACGGCTCCTTCGACAAGGTGCTGTTGATGGGGGTGACGCCGGATTCCATCGCCGCCACCTTCAGCAAGGGGGTCGGGATCAGCGAGTTCATCTACGTGGTGTTCCAGGGTGCCTTTGCCGCCATCACCTGCGGGCTCATCGTCGGCGGCTTTGCCGAGCGGATGAAGTTCTCGGCGGTGCTGCTGTTCGCGGTGATCTGGTTCACCTTCGCCTATATCCCGATGGCGCACATGGTGTGGTACTGGGCGGGTCCGGATGCCTACACGGATGCGGCCGCCGCCGAAGCGGCCGGTGCCACCGCAGGCTATCTGTTCCAGCACGGCGCTCTGGACTTCGCCGGCGGCACCGTGGTGCACATCAACGCCGCGGTGGCCGGTCTGGTTGGGGCCTTCATGGTGGGCAAACGGGTTGGCTATGGCCGTGACCCCATGACCCCCCACAGCCTGACCATGACCATGATCGGGGCCGCCCTGCTGTGGTTCGGCTGGTTCGGCTTCAACGCCGGCTCCTCCCTCGAAGCCAACGGCACGGCGGCCCTGGCCTTCGCCAACACCTGGATCGCACCGGCCGCTGCCGCCCTCTCCTGGACCTTCGCCGAGTGGGCGATGAAGGGCCGTCCCTCCCTGCTTGGCGCTGTCTCCGGTGCGGTGGCGGGCCTGGTCGCCATCACCCCTGCCGCCGGTTTCGTCGGTGTGGGGGGGGCCCTCATCATCGGCCTGCTCAGCGGTGTGGCCGGTCTGTGGGGCGTGCACGGTCTCAAGCGTCTGCTGGGGGCCGATGACAGCCTGGACGTGTTCGGCCTGCACGGGGTGTGCGGGATCCTGGGTGCCGTGCTGACCGGGGTGTTCGCCAGCCCGGATCTGGGCGGCACCGGGGTGTGGGACTATGTGACCAACCAGGTGGCCGAGGGATACTCCATCCTGGCCCAGGTCAAGGTACAGGTCATCGGCGTGGGGGTGACAGTGGTCTGGACCGCCCTGGTCTCGGCCGTGGCCTACAAGCTGGTGGACCTGCTGATCGGTCTGCGGGTGAAGGAAGATGCCGAGCGCGAAGGGTTGGACGTGACCAGCCACGGCGAGAAAGCCTACAGCCATTGATCCTGCTGCCATGAATGTCATACCGCCGGCCCCGTCCGGCGGTTTTTTTATTGGGGCGGGCTGGCTAGGCTGCCCGGACCGGGCCGCTGGTGGCCGGGGTCGCTATTTGTGTTTGCAGGGTCTTTTATGCCTGCATTTTGGGCGGATCTCCGCTAAACTCTGCCACCCTTTATTCGGGGTCGCCGGGTCTGCCCCGTCGTCACCCTCTCTTTCATGCCTTCGGAGCCGCTCATGCCGTTAGTGGGACACCAACATCAGATCGATATTCTGGAACTGACCGACAAGGGGGATGGCAAGGGTCGCCTGTTCGATCGCCCCCTGTTTGTCGAGGGTCTGCTGCCCGGTGAGCAGGCGCTGGTCGAGTTGACCGAGGTCAAACCGAACTACCTGCACGGCAAGCTGGTCGAGTTGACCCAGCCCTCTGCCGATCGGGTGGCCGATTTTTGCCCCAACACCGAATGTGGTGGCTGCCAGGTGCGCCCGCTGGCCTATCCGGCCCAGCTTGCCCTCAAGCAGAGCCTGGTGCAGAGCGCACTGGAGCAGGTCGGGCTGGGTGAGGCCGTGGTCAACCCCATCCTCGGCATGGAGACGCCGTTTGCCTACCGCAACAAGGCCCAGTACGCGGTGCGTGGCAGCGAGGCGGGCGCCGAGATCGGCTTCTACCGCAAGCACTCCCATGACCTCATCACCGCCGATGACTGCGCGGTGCAGGACTCCCTGCACGTGGAGCTCAATGCCCGGGTACGCAACTGGATGCGCGAGCACGACATCGCGGCCTATGACGAGGTGGCCCACACCGGCTGCGTGCGCAACCTGATGACCCGCAAGGGCTTCAAGAGCGGCGAGCTGATGGTGGTGCTGGTGACCCTGGGCGAAGCGCTGCCGTTCGAAGCCGAGCTGCTGGTGGCCCTGGCGGATCTGCCGGTCACTACTCTGGTGCAGAACATCAACGAGGCGCGCACCAACCGCATCCTGGGTGACAAGAACCGGGTGCTGCTGGGCAGCGGGGTGATCCGCGACAAGATCCACGAGCTCGAATTCGAGATCTCGCCCCTCTCCTTCTTCCAGAACAACCCGAGCCAGACCGACGTGCTCTACTCCAAGGCGCTGGAGTATTGCGAGCTGACCGGCAGCGAGACGGTGTTCGACATCTATTGCGGCATCGGCACCATCTCCCTGTTCCTGGCAGGCAAGGCCGCCAAGGTGGTGGGGATCGAGTCGGTGGAGAGCGCCATCAGCGACGCCCGTCGCAATGCGGCCCTCAACGGCATCGAGCAGACCGAGTTCCACGTGGGCAAGGCGGAGCAGCTGATGCCTGCCCTGCATGCCGACGGGGTGAGTGCCGACGTGGTGGTGATGGATCCGCCCCGCAAGGGCTGTGACAAGGCGGTATTGCAGACCCTGGTGGCCATGGCGCCGCGCCGTCTGGTCTATGTCTCCTGCAACCCCCAGACCCTGGCCCGTGATCTCGCCTGGCTGGTCAAGCAGGGCTTCGTGCTGGACGAGGTGCAGCCGGTGGACATGTTCCCGCACTCCATGCACGTGGAAGCCGTTGCTCGCCTGAGCCTGCCAGCGAAAGCCTGATCGGGCCGAGGGCGTGGCGTTAGCCAGATTGCTCTGATAAAAACGACTCCTGAGGGAGTCGTTTTTTTTATGGTCGTGGTCGGCAGAACCACCAGGCAGGGAGGTCGGCGTGATGATTCGTATGGCAGGGGTGGAGGATGCGGCGGCGCTGGACAGCTTCTTCGGGCAACTGGACAGGGAGACCCGCTTCATGCTGTATGAAGCGGGAGAGCGCCCCTCGGACATCGAGGGGCAGCGCAGGCGGCTCGAGGCCATGGCCGCGGCCCCCAATCAGGCCATGTGGCTGCTGGAGCTGGCGGGGGAGGTGCAAGGGTTTGCCGCGCTCCTTGGTGGCGGCCTGGCACGCAACCGCCACTGCGCCCTGGTGGTGATGGGGCTGCGTTCGGGGGCGCGCGGGCAGGGATGGGGGGAACGGTTGCTGCGTACCCTGATCGCGACCGCGAGGGATCTCGGTATCCACCGGCTGGAGCTGGGAGTGATGGCCCACAACGAGGTGGCCCACGCCTTGTATCGCAAGTGCGGGTTCGTGGAGGAAGGGGTGAGACGGCAGGCCTATCGGCTGGACGAGGGCTATGTGGACGAGATTTCCATGGGGCTGCTGCTGCCGCTGGACAGGCCATGACGCCGCTGGCCCCGAGATGCTGGTCTGGGGCGCTGGATTGGGGCAGGCTTGTGGGGAAACCATCAAGACAAGGAGGCGCCCATGAAGGGGATATTGCTGCGTTGGCTGGCTCGCTACGATGCCTGGTGCCAGGAGTGGGGACTCACACCGGAGAACCGGCGCTGCTGCGCGCCGGTACGCCATGATGAAGACGAGAAGCGCCCGGAGAAGGGCGACGACCTCACTGGAACTGGCGGGTCACGGCGCCAGTGACGCTGTTGTAGTCGAACGAGAGCCCGTCGGGGTATGCCGGGAAGCGGCCCACGGAGCTGCGCAGGGTATAGCGGCAGTTGTCGTGACGAAGGGCGCCGTCAGCCTGAGCGTCTGCCGGGATGAGCCGGGAGATGTAGTCACTGTCCGAATCCTGGTGCAACTCATCGGCCACCGTCAGATCGGTATCGAGCAGGGCGCCAAACAGGCTCTCGCAGTCGTCCCGGCTGCTGACGGAGATCTGATCGCTGTCGCCACCGGGGAAGACGGTATCGGGCCCCTGACCTCCCTAGTCCTCCTTGGTGCCAACCGGCCAGCCATGGCTGTTGATGTCGAGATCCTGCCTGCCCATGCCGCTAAAGTTGTAGAGTGCCAGGGGCTCCCCCTTCACCTTGACCGCCCAGCCGGCGTGGGCGAGCCGGGCGGCACTGGCAAAGCTGCCCGCCGTGGCCGAGACGCTGCTCTTGAGCCCGTCGTCCTGGATGTTGATGAAGCGGGGCTGGGCGGTCACGGCCAGGATCCCCAGCACGATGATGACCAGCACCAGTTCTATCAGGGTAAAGCCTCGGGAAACGTGTGTTGGCATGGAATGAACCCATTGAGTACGACAGACAGGTAAGCGCGACATGGAATTGATAGACACCCACTGCCACCTCGATTTTCCGGTCTTTGACGCCGATAGGGAGGCGCTGCTGACCCGGTGGCGCCAGCTGGGGGTGGGCGAGTATATCATCCCCGCCGTGGGAGAGGAAAACTGGGGGCGGGTGATGGCGCTGGCCGAGCGCCACGACGACATCCGCTATGGCCTGGGGATCCATCCCTGGTATGTGGGCAAGCAGCCCCGGGATGCACTGACCCGGCTGGAGACCCTGCTGGCGAGTCGGCCCCGTGGGCTGGTGGCCGTGGGGGAGTGCGGGCTGGATCTGCGCTCCCATGTGCCGCAGGGGGGGCAGGTCGAGATGTTCGAGGCGCAGGTGCGGCTGGCCATGGCGCATGCGCTGCCCCTCATCGTCCACTCGGTGCGTGCCAACGACACGGTCGCCAAGATCCTGCGGCGCTTCACTCCGCCACAAGGGGGGGTCATTCATGCCTTCAGCGGCTCCCTGCATCAGGCGGAGGTGTTCTGGCAACTGGGTTTCAGGCTGGGGATCGGGGGGGTCATCAGCTATGAGCGGGCCAACAAGACCCGGGAGGCGATACGCCAGATGCCGCTGGAGGCCTTGCTGCTGGAAACCGACGCTCCCGACATGCCGCTGCAGGGCCAGCAGGGGGAGGTGAACACGCCGGCCAGCCTGCCGACCATAGCCCGCTTGTTGGCACAATTGCGGCAGCAATCGCTGGAGGATGTTATTTCGGTGTTACATGACTCCACCCGGCGGCTGTTCCCCCCGGGAAATCATGAAATTAACATTTGATCATCAAATGATGACCGAGTGATAAAAAATAGGGCCCATAAAAATCGTTTGCGGTCTAATTAAACGATGTTCAGGCCGTTTGTGGCTTATAAAATGTGACCAGTATTCTATTTTGTCGCACCGTAATTAGTATAATGCGCACCCTTGATTAGCGGCTTCAATACACAAATCGTTAACAAGCTGGCAGGTGCTACTAAAGAGGAAGTGTTAATAATGAATCTGATAATGGGTCTGGTAGGGATGGCGACGCTCATCCTTATTGCGGTGCTGTTCTCCAGCAACCGCAAGGCAATCAAAATTCGTACCGTAGGTGGCGCCTTTGCCATCCAGGCCGGTCTGGGGGCCTTCGTGCTCTACGTGCCGGTCGGTCGTGACATCCTGGTGGGCGTGTCCGACGCCGTCTCCAGCGTCATCGGTTATGGCCAGAACGGCATCGAATTCCTGTTCGGTGGTCTGGTTGGCAACAAGATGTTCGAAGTATTCGGTGGCGGTGGCTTCGTCTTCGCCTTCCGCGTCCTGCCCGTCATCATCTTCTTCTCTTCCCTGATCGCGGTACTCTACTACCTCGGCATCATGCAGTGGGTGATCAAGCTGCTGGGCGGCGGTCTGCAGAAGGTGCTGGGCACCTCCCGTACCGAATCCCTCTCCGCCACTGCCAACATCTTCGTCGGTCAGACCGAAGCCCCGCTGGTGGTACGTCCCTTCATCTCCAAGATGACCGACTCCGAGCTGTTTGCCGTCATGTGTGGTGGTCTGGCTTCCGTTGCCGGCTCCGTGCTGGCCGGTTACGCCTCCATGGGCGTCAAGATGGAATACCTGATCGCCGCCTCCTTCATGGCTGCCCCGGGTGGTCTGCTGTTCGCCAAGCTGCTGGTACCGGAAACCGAGACCCCGAGCTACGACGAGAACACCGCAGAAGGTGAGCTGGACGACAAGCCGGCCAACGTGATCGACGCCGCTGCCGCCGGTGCCTCCGCCGGTCTGCAACTGGCCCTGAACGTGGGTGCCATGCTGCTGGCCTTCATCGGCCTCATCGCCATGATCAACGGCATCTTCTCCGGTGTGGGCGGCTGGTTCGGTTACCCGCAACTCTCCCTGGAGCTGCTGCTGGGCTGGCTGTTCTCCCCGCTGGCCTTCCTGATCGGCGTGCCCTGGAGCGAAGCGGTCGTGGCCGGTTCCTTCATCGGTCAGAAGCTGGTGGTCAACGAGTTCGTGGCCTACCTGAACTTCGCTCCCTACCTGAAGGATGAAGTGCTGATCAACGGTGTGGCCATGTCCGAGCACACCAAGGCGATCATCTCCTTCGCCCTGTGCGGCTTCGCCAACCTGTCCTCCGTCGCCATCCTGCTGGGTGGTCTGGGCTCCATGGCACCGAACCGTCGCGGCACCATCGCCAAGTTCGGTCTGAAGGCCGTGCTGGCAGGTTCCCTGTCCAACCTGATGTCTGCGACCATCGCAGGCTTCTTCCTGGCGCTGTCCGGCATGTAACATCGCCTGACTGACAGGATAAAGACGAACGCCACAGCGATTTGCTGTGGCGTTCTCGTTTGGGGTGGTGACAACCGTTTTCCTGTCAAGACTAATAATAAAGTGAGTCAAATCGGAGGTTCTATGAATGAAGTGCTACTGGCTATGGCGGCCGGCTTTATCGTTGGGGTGTTGTTTTCTTTCCTCAAGTTGCCGATACCGGCGCCGCCCGTCCTCTCCGGCGTCATGGGGATCGTGGGGGTCTATCTGGGGGGCATTGCCTACTCCTGGATCCTGACCCGCTTCTTCTCTTAAGCGCCTTCCAGCGCTGGATTTGCCGGGTGTGAGGTACCTCTGAAATTGGCAAATCCGGCTTGCAAACACGGGGTATCTCGGCTGAAATAGGCGATGCCAGCAGGGTGCTGGCATTGACTAATGCCCGGTGAATCCGGGTGTTGGCGGTCAAATGGAATTGATTGGGAAGTCGGGTCTGCGTAGTCGGCCTTTCTCAAGTCTTCATGGAACCAAGTCCGCACTTTTGTAAGAAAGTGACAGGGCTCTTGCCTTATTTGCAGCCGTATTGCCTGTGCATTTGCGCTGCAATTCCATATCCCGTTGCTCCGGGAACGTCTCTGCCGACCCTTGGTGTTCGGTGAAGCCGATCGCGGGTGATGGGGCTTAACAAGACTTTGGAGACATAGCATGACTGATCTGAAAGTGGCCGCCCAACGCGCCCTGAACCTGATGGACCTGACCACCCTGAACGATGACGACACCGATCAGAAGGTGATCGACCTGTGCCACAAGGCCAAGTCTCCGGCCGGCCTGACCGCCGCCGTCTGCATCTACCCCCGTTTCATCCCCATCGCGCGCAAGACCCTGCGTGACATCGGCGCCGCCGACGTGCGCATCGCGACCGTGACCAACTTCCCCCACGGCAACGACGACATCGAGATCGCCGTGGCCGAGACCCGTGCCGCCGTGGCCTACGGTGCCGACGAGGTGGACGTGGTCTTCCCGTACCGCGCCTTCATGGCCGGCAATGAACAGGTCGGCTTCGATCTGGTCAAAGCATGTAAGGAAGCCTGCGGCGCCAAGGTACTGCTGAAAGTGATCATCGAGACCGGCGAGTTGAAGGAAGAGGCGCTGATCCGTCGCGCCTCCGAGATCTCCATCGACGCCGGTGCCGATTTCATCAAGACCTCCACCGGCAAGGTGCCGGTCAATGCGACCCCGGAAGCGGCCCGCATCATGATGGAAGTGATCAAGGCCAAGAACCCGAAAGTGGGCTTCAAGCCGGCCGGTGGCGTGAAAGACGCCGCCGTGGCGGGTCAGTACCTGGCCATGGCCGAAGAGATCCTGGGCAAGGACTGGGTATCCGCCCGCACCTTCCGCTTCGGCGCCTCCAGCCTGCTGGCCAGCCTGCTGGCGACCCTGGGGCATGGCGACAAGCCTGCCAATACCAGCGGTTACTAAGCGGCGGCAGGGGGCGGTGCGCCGCCCCCTTCCGGATCTGGTTCGGTCTATGTTCGTGCGTGATGCACGGAGGGAATGAAAGATGTTTTTGCCTCAAGAAATTATTCGCAAGAAGCGCAACGGTGAAGCGCTCAGTACTCAAGAGATTCAATTCTTCGTCCAGGGCATTACCAACAACACCATCGGCGAGGGGCAGATCGCGGCCCTGGCCATGGCGGTCTACTTCAAGGACATGACCATGGATGAGCGGGTCGCCCTGACCTGCGCCATGCGCGACTCCGGCATGGTATTGACCTGGGACCACCTCAACCTGGGCGGCCCCATCGTCGACAAGCACTCCACCGGCGGCGTGGGTGACGTGGTTTCCCTGATGCTGGGCCCCATGGTCGCTGCGTGCGGCGGTTTCGTGCCCATGATCTCCGGCCGTGGTCTCGGTCACACCGGCGGTACCCTCGACAAGCTGGACGCCATTCCCGGCTACCAGACCTCGGTCGACAACGACCGCTTCCTGAAAGTGGTGAAAGAGGCTGGTGTCGCCATCATCGGCCAGACCGGCGATCTCGCCCCGGCGGACAAGCGTATCTATGCGGTACGGGATATCACCGCCACCGTCGAGTCCATTGCCATGATCACCGGCTCCATCCTCTCCAAGAAGCTTGCCTCCGGGCTGGAAGCCCTGGTGATGGACGTGAAGGTGGGCTCCGGCGCCTTCATGCCGACCTTTGAAGCCTCTGAAGAGCTTGCCAGGAGCATCGTCGCCGTGGCCAACGGGGCCGGCTGCCGCACCTCTGCACTCCTGACCGACATGAACCAGGTGCTGGCCTCCAGCGCCGGCAACGCCGTGGAAGTGCGCGAAGCGGTGCGCTACCTGACCGGTGAGTATCGCAACCCGCGCATCCACGAAGTGACCATGGCCCTGTGCGCCGAGATGCTGATCTCCGCCGGTCTTGCCAGCGATGACGGCGATGCCCGCACCAAGCTGCAAGCGGTGCTGGACAACGGCAAGGCAGCCGAGATCTTCGGGCGCATGGTGACCGGCCTCGGTGGTCCCGCCGACTTCATGGAGCGCTACGACGCCTACCTGCCCAAAGCCGCCATCGTGCGCCCCGTCTACGCGGCCCACAGCGGATTCGTCACCGCGATGGATACCCGTGAACTGGGCCTGGCGGTGGTCGCCATGGGGGGCGGTCGCCGCGCCGCCGCCGACAAACTCGATTATGCGGTCGGTCTGACCGACTTTATCCGCCTGGGTCAGAGCGTCGATGCTGACAAGCCGCTCGCCCTGATCCACGCTCAGACAGAAGCTCAATTTGCCGAGGCTGCCCGCATGGTGCAGGCTGCCGTGAAGATCGGCGACACCCGACCAGAGGCGCTGCCCGAGGTTTACCGTCGCATCGGTCTGGCTGATTTGTAACAAGGGGAAGTCCCATGAAACGTACCTTTATTCTGATGATGGACTCTTTCGGTATTGGTGCTGCCGCCGATGCCGACAAGTTCGGCGACGTGGGTGCCAATACCCTTGGCCATATCGCCAAGGCGTGCGCCGCCGGTGAGATCGAGGGCCGTGGCGCTCTCAACCTGCCAAACCTCAGCAAGCTGGGTCTGGGCCACGCGGGCGAACTCGCCAGCGGCACCTTCCCGGCCGGACTGAACAAGGATGTCGAGGTGATCGGTGCCTACGGCTTTGCCCAGGAGCTCTCCTCCGGCAAGGACACCCCGTCCGGTCACTGGGAGATTGCCGGCGTGCCCGTCTTGTTCGAGTGGGGTTACTTCCATGACCACCACAACAGCTTCCCGCAGGAGCTGCTGGATGCCATCGTCGAGAAGGCCGGTCTGCCCGGGTATCTGGGCAACTGCCACGCCTCCGGTACCCAGGTGCTGGACGATCTGGGCGAAGAGCACATGCGCACCGGCAAGCCGATCCTCTACACCTCTGCCGACTCCGTATTCCAGATTGCCTGCCACGAAGAGACCTATGGCCTCGAGAAGCTCTATGAGCTCTGCCACATCGTGCGCGAGCTGCTGGAGCCCTACAACATCGGCCGCGTCATCGCGCGTCCGTTCGTGGGCAGCGGCAAGGGCAACTTCAAGCGCACCGGCAACCGCCACGACTACTCCGTGCTGCCGCCGGCGCCGACCGTGCTGGACTACATGAAGGAAGCGGGTGGCCAGGTGGTCTCCATCGGCAAGATCGCCGACATCTATGCCCAGCAGGGCATCACCAAGCAGGTGAAGGGGACCGGTCTGACCGAGCTGTGGGACAGGACTCTGGAAGAGGTGAAAGCGGCCGGTGATCAGACCATCGTCTTCACCAACTTCGTGGACTTTGACTCCTCCTACGGTCACCGCCGTGACGTCAAGGGCTACGCCGATGCGCTGGAGTACTTCGACTCCCGCCTGCCGGAGTTGTTCGACCTGCTGCAGGATGGCGACGTGGTGGTGCTGACCGCCGACCACGGCTGTGACCCGACCTGGAGCGGTACCGACCACACCCGCGAATACATTCCGGTACTGTTCTACGGCAAGCCGGTCAAGGCGGGCTCCGTCGGTCGTCGCGAGACCTTCGCCGACATCGGCCAGAGCATCGCGGCCTACCACGGCCTGCCCAAGCTGCAATACGGTACCAGCTTCCTGTGATGGTGACCCCGGGCCGGTTCGCCTGCCCGGGGTGCCACAGGGCCCTGGTTTCCTGTAATGTACCGCCGCCGCGCAGGCAGCGGACAATCCATAAAGACAATAAAACTCAACCTAGTGTGAAGGAATAAAGAGAATGGCAACTCCTCATATCAATGCGAAAGATGGCGCCTTTGCTGATACCGTGCTGATGCCGGGCGACCCCCTGCGTGCCAAGTACATCGCCGAAACCTTCCTGGAGAACGTCGAGCAGGTGTGCGACGTGCGCAACATGTTCGGTTTCACCGGCACCTACAAGGGTCGTCGCATCTCCGTCATGGGTCACGGCATGGGCATCCCGTCCTGCTCCATCTACGCAAAAGAGCTGATCACCGACTACGGCGTGAAGACCCTGATCCGCGTGGGCTCCTGCGGTGCCGTGCGTGAAGACGTGAAACTGCGTGACGTGGTGATCGGCATGGGTGCCTGCACCGATTCCAAAGTGAACCGTCTGCGCTTCAAGGACCACGACTTCGCCGCCATCGCCGACTTCGATCTGGTGGCCAATGCCGTTCAGGCTGCCAAGAACAAGGGCGTGGCCGTGCGCGTGGGCAACATCTTCTCCGCCGATCTGTTCTACACCCCGGACCCCTCCATGTTCGACGTCATGGAAAAATACGGCATCCTGGGTGTCGAGATGGAAGCCGCCGGTATCTATGGCGTGGCCGCCGAGTACGGTGCCAAGGCGCTGACCATCTGCACCGTCTCCGACCATATCCGTACCGGTGAGCAGACCACCTCCGAAGAGCGTCAGCTGACCTTCAACGACATGATCGAAATCGCGCTGGACTCCGTCCTGCTGGGTGACAACTGATCCCCCTCGCGCATAAAAAAACGGCGGCCCTCGGGCCGCCGTTTTGCATTTTTGCGAAGCACGGTCAGAGATCGAGGGCGAAGCGCCCCTTGCCCGACTGCTTGGCCCGGTACATGGCGGCATCGGCCCGGTGCAGCAGATCGTCGATGTGACAATACTGGCCCGAGTGGCAGAGGGCGCCTCCTATGCTGCCGGCAAGGGGCAGCCGGTGACCGGCCACGTCCCCAGGAACCGCCATGGCCGCCAGCAGCCGCTCGCACAGGGCGGGCAGCTCCAGTTCCGGCTGGCGCAGGGCGGGCAGTATGATGGTGAACTCGTCGCCGGCCAGGCGCGCCACCATGTTCCCCGGGCGCACCTCGGCACTCAGCACCTGGGCGAAGCGTTGCAACAGGGCATCGCCGACGTGGTGTCCCAGCCTGTCGTTGATCCCCTTGAAGCCGTCGAGATCGAGGAACAGCAGGCCCAGGGGTTCGGCATTCTGGCGCACCCGCTCCAGCTCCCGGGAGAGGCGCAGGGTGAAGGCGCGCCGGTTGGGCAGGCCGGTGAGGGGGTCGTGAGCCGCCTCGTGTTCCAGCTGGCTTTGCAGCGCCTTGAACTCGGTGATGTCGCTGCCGAGGATGTAGACCCCGGGCTCGTCGCCCCGGCTCGGGATCATGGTGATCCTGAGGTCGCGTCGGCCTATGGGGAGATCGAAGCGGTGCTCGAAACTCACCTGCTCACCGGCGAGGGCCTTTGCCACATAGGCCATGGCCCTGCCGTGGGCCTCCTCGCCGATGATGTCCCGCACGCTCATTTCCCGCATCTGTTCGGTATCGAGCCCGAAGTAGCGGCAATAGGCCTGGTTGGCGAACAGGTAACGCCCCTCGGGCGACACCATGCTGATGGTGACCGGCAGGCCATCGGTGATGGCCCGCAGTCGGGCACGGCCACGCTCGATCTCCGCGAGCACCTGGCGGCGGGCCGTGATGTCGTGCAAAAACAGGGCGATGCGCACCTTGCCGTCGAACTGGTAACGCTCGGCAATCACCTCAACCGGGATGTGCCGGCCTGTGCGGGTGATGATGTCGCACTCCAGCCGCCGTGGCGGACTCTGCGGGTTGCCTGACAGGCTCAGCAGGGTCTCGTCGGCGTGCCAGCCGAGCAGGGTGGTGGAGGCCGGGTTCCAGCCTGTGATGATGAAATCGGCATCGAGCTCGAGGAAGGCATTGCTGGTGTGCTCCAGCATGTGCTGCAAGCGGCGCTGCTCCTGCCACAGCTGCTGCTGCATGGCGCCGCGCTCGCGCATCTCCTGATGCAACTGCTCCACCGTGCAGGAGAGCTCCCTGGTCCGTGACTGCACCTGCTGCTCGAGCCCTTGCTGCAGCCGCACGAGTTCGGCTTCGGCCTGTTTGCGCTCGGTGAGGTCGGCAAACACGGCGATCATGTGGGGGGCCATGGTGCGGCTCTGGCAGAGGGTCACGCTGAGCTGGACCCAGCACAGGGTGCCATCGGCCCGGACCATCCGCTTCTCCAGCCGGTAATCCTGCCGTTGCCCCGCGATCAGGGCATCGAACAGGGGCTGCTCCCGTTGCAGATCTTCGGGATGGGTCATGGCGAGCCAGGTCCGGCTCAGCATCTCATGCTCGCTGTAACCGAGCAGCCGCTCCAGCCCCGGGTTGGCCCGCAGCCACTTGCCTTCGAGAGAGGAGAGGGCCATGCCCACCGACGACTGGTTGAAGGTGAGGGTGAAGAGATGCTCCTTGTCTTCCAGCACCTGATTGAGGGTGCGCACCTGGTGGCGCCGCTCCAGATCGTGCAGGGTGTTCTCCACCAGGCGGCCGAAGTCGTCGAGATCCTGGCAGGCATCTTCGTCGAGATGGCGTGGCACATGGTCCACCAGGCAGAGGGTGCCGAGCACCACGCCATCCAGCGCCCGCAGGGGCGGCCGGCGTAGAAGACCACACCGGGATCATCGGTCACCAGCGGATTGTCGGCAAAGCGGAGATCCCGTCTGGCATCCGGTACCTGCATGATGTCGGGGCGCAAAATGGCATGACCGCAGAAGGAGTGCTCCCGGTTGATCTCGCACATATCGACCCCGGTGCGGGCGAGAAACCACTGTCTGTTCACGTCGGTCAGGGAGACCATGGCGATGGGGAGTGCGAAATGGCGGGTGATGAGCCGGGTGAGGCGATCAAGCTGATCGATGGGCTCGTGGTCGAGCAGGCCGAGGATGCGCAGTCGTTCCAGTCGACTGTGTTCATCCAGCGGCAAGGGGGGGGCAATCATGTGGCTCTCCTGCCAGTGATCTTGCCAGTGTTATATACAAGCCGGAGGATGTGATCCACTCCCGCTTATTGCGGAGCGGCGGGTTTGCTCTGTTTCTTGTGCTTGCGCACCCGCATGTAGTTGCGACGCACCCCGTAGGAGATGAGCAGGCCGGCCAGCAGCATCACCAGCAGCATCAGGCGCTGTTTCTCCTGGTTGACCTTGAGATGGGTATCTTGTGCGGCCAGCAGTTTCTGCTCTTCCAGGGTGATCCTCAGATAGCCCAGCGTCAGGTTTCCGTCCTGGATCTCCTGGACGAACTGGATGCGCCCCTTGCCCTGCTCCGGCAGGGATTTGTTGTCGCTGCCGATGGGCAGCAGACTGTCCAGCGGCAGGGCGTTGTCCGACTGGGCGAGGGGAATGCCGCGGGCGTCATAGAGGGTGACATCCAGAATGTCAGGCTCGGCGGCCAGATCCTGCGCCAGTCTCTCCAGCTCGCTCTCCTTGTCCTCCTTGATCCAGCGGCGCATGTCCCGGGCGGCATAGGCGACCAGCGCCTGTGCCCTGTCCCGTGCGGCCGCGTGCAGGGCGGCCTGGCTCTCTCCCTGCATGTGGATGAGCAGCACCAGCACCCAGAGACCGAGCAGGACTCCCGCCGCCAGGCTGACAACACGTTTGATGGGAAGATGACGCACAGAACCGGGCCTCTGGTAATGGATGAGCGGGGCTGGCTGGTGCCCCGGTGTCGCGAAGCGGGAAACTGGGGGGTCTGTTTCCATGTCTGCCCGCACCGCAGGCGGGATCTTGGCGCTTGCCTGTACAAAAAGCAATACGCTACTCTGGGCCCGCATGATGAACCCCATGATTTCCAAGGAAGGCGTCTCTCTTATGTTGTTGTCCCAACTTCCCCGCTCCCTGCACGACTGGTCCGGGGCCCTGAGCTGTGCTCCCTGCTGGCAGCTCACCAACGAAGCCCTGCTGCCCGCGGCCAACGCCCACGACAGCGCCTGGATTGTCCTGTTTGGCAAGGGGCTGGAGGCCGGTCATCTGGCCCGCCTGGCCCAGCAGCTGGATGCCCTGGGGCTTGAGTCAAGCCTCTATCCCGCAGGGGAGCAGGCCGGTATTCCACTGCTGCTGCTTGGCACCAACCGCTTCTCCCCCGAGCTGGTGCAGGCGCTCAAAGCCCAGGAGTGGGACATCGACCTGTGTCATCTGGCCGCCCTGCCCACCCTGAGTGAGCCCGGTCTGCTGGTGATGGACATGGATTCCACCGCGATCAGGATAGAGTGCATCGACGAAATCGCGCGGCTGGCCGGGGTCGGTGAGCAGGTGGCGGCCGTTACCGCGGCGGCCATGCAGGGCAAGCTGGAGTTTGCCGACAGTCTGCGTGCCCGGGTGGCGCTGCTGGAAGGGGCGTCGGTCACCATCCTCGACGAGGTGGCGGCCGACATGCCCTGGATGCCGGGCCTGCCACTCATGGTCGATACCCTCAAGCAGGCTGGCTGGAAGGTGGCGATCGCCTCCGGTGGCTTCACCCGCTTTGCCGGCGAGTTGCAGCGTGCTCTGGGTCTGGATGCCATTTTCGCCAACGAGCTGGCGGTGGAAGGGGGCTTGCTGATCGGCAAGGTGAGCGGCCCCATCGTCGATGCCGCCGCCAAGGCCGAGGCACTGCAACAGCTGGCCTCGGAGTACGGGGTGGTTGCATCCCAGACGGTCGCGGTCGGCGATGGTGCCAACGATCTCAAGATGATGGGGGTGGCGGGGCTTGGCATTGCCATTCATGCCAAACCCCTGGTTCGTGCCCAGGCGGCGGCGACCCTCAATCACCACGATCTGGAAGGGGTGCTCTGCCTGCTCGGCGCCCTGGCTTGTCGCGACCGACGCTGGTGCTGATCCCGCTCAAGGAGGAGCCGATCACGAGATGGAACTGTTACAGCAATCCCTGTTTGTCCCCTGCGGTGAGCATCGACTCCATGTGCGCCATATCCAGCCCGGTGTCGCGGTGCATGCCGACCCCATCCTGATGGTGCACGGGGCCATCGAGAACGGCCGCATCTTCTACACCGAATCGGGCAAGGGGCTGGCCTGCTTTCTGGCTCGCCACGGGTATCAGGTCTATGTGGCGGATCTGCGTGGTCGGGGTCTGAGCACACCGACCATCGCCGAGCGGGCCGGCCACGGCCAGCATGAGCTGATCACCGAGGATCTGCCCGCCTTGCAGCGCTGGGTATCGACCCGCCATGCCGGTGCCCGGGTGCACTGGATGGCCCACTCCTGGGGCGGCGTCATCATGGCCTCGACCCTGGTGCGCTTCCCCGAGCTGGCGGAGCAGGTTGCCAGCCTGGTGTTCTTCGGCACCAAGCGGGGGGTCTCGGTGCAGAACCCGGAGCGCTGGTTGAAGGTGGATCTGATCTGGAACCGGCTCGCCCCCTGGCTGGCGCACCGCCAGGGGTTTCTGGCCGCCCGCCGGTTGAAGATAGGGGCCGATGATGAGCCCCTGCGCTACCTGCAGGAGACCATCCCCTGGGTCAAGTGCGGGCCCTGGCAGGATCCCTTTGACGGTTTCGCCTATGACGAGGCGGCGAGCCGGGTCAACTGGCCCCCGCTTTGGATGATCTCCGCCAAGGCTGACAAGGTACTTGGCCACCCCGTCGACGTGCGCCGCTTCAGCGACGAGATGGGCTCGGCCGCCCGCCACACCCGCCTTGGGCGGGACAACGGCAACCGGCTCGATTACGACCACATCAACATGCTGACGGCGCCCCAGGCACAGGAGGATCACTTCCCCGACATCCTCGCCTGGCTGCGCAACCCCCAGGCTGCCTGATAGACAAAAAACGGGCACTTGCGTGCCCGTTTTTTGTTGTCTCCCTGCCCTGCTGGCTAGCGGGGCCCGGATGGTATGCCAAGGCGGAACAGGGTCGCCTCGGTGGTATCGGTCAGTTCACCCACGCCCACGACACTCCAGAGCTCCTCTTCCAGCTTCTTGGCCTTGTGAATGGCGAACTTGGCGATGTAGTCCAGTTCACCCGCGATGAAGCTGGTGTCCGGGCGGCCGGTGCGCGAAATACCCACCAGTACCGAATAGAACTCGCCCTGTTGCCGGGCCAGCTCGATGAAGCGGCGCTTTTGATCCGGTGAGCTGAAGCTGCTGGCCAGGTGGCTGCGAAACAGGGGGGTTCCCCCCTGGGAGTTGAGGGCGGCGATGTAGACCTCCTCCTCTTCCGGCTTGTCTTCCCGCTCGATGGCGCGCAGGGGATTGAGCAGCAGGGCCTTGAGCAGCGCCCCCTGGAACAGGGGATACAGGTTCAACTGCTGATCCTGCTCGGCACAGATGCGCAGCAGACGGGAAAGGCTGCGTGGCTGTGGCGAGAGGCCGGCCGCGGCCAGTTTCGGGGCGGCCTTGAGTTTGTTCACATAGACGGGGGTGTTGAACAGGTGGTGGGTGTAGAGGTTGCGCAGCGCCCTGGCCATGCCGCGATAGCGATTGAACTCCCGGGTGGTCTTGAGCTTGTTCTGGTTGCTTTCGATCAGCAGGCTGAAGAACTGGTGGCCGGTATGGCGCTCGGCCGTCCCCTCGATGCACAGATGCAGCACGGTGCGGCTCAAGTTGAGGCTGACCAGCCGATAGGGCAGGCGTTGCAGGTCCATGTTCCTGGCGAGCTCCTGCAAGCGGGGCAGAGCCACAGTGATGATGTCTCCCTTCTCCCCGTCGAACGGCTCCTCCAGCTCGATTTGCATGCCGTGGGCCGAGATGTCTCGGGTCCAGCCGACCCAGGATCGCTCCTTGTGATGCAAGACGATGGCCGTCTTGTGCATGTAGCGCGCCTCCTTGCGTAGTTGCACATAGTGCAGCGTCTCTATCTCGAAGGGGGCGGCATGGATGTCATGGCCAAAGCGCTGCAAGGCGTTGGCGTTGAGCGGATCCTGACCCGTCTCTCGCTGGAACTCGTCGCGCTGGTTGTCCAGGTTTATCTCCTGCAGCATGCCCACGTATCCGAGCTGGGCCAGGCGCTCGCGCAGCAGCCTGTCCTGCAACGGGCTCGCCCCGCCCTGGGGGTTGTCGAGGTCGGCCTCCCGCAGGGTGCTGGCTTCCATGCTGAACTTGTACACCCGCCAACTGGGGCGGCGGGCGCCGATCTGGAAGAAGAGCGTGGTCAGTCCGCTCTGTTCCAGCTCCTCCCGGGTCGCGGAGAAGAAGTAGAGGTGGCTGCGTACCGCATGGGTAAAGCAGTAGATCAGCGTCTCGCGCAGCCCCTCTTTGCCCGGGAGCAACGAGGGCATGCGGGCCGCAGTGAAGAGGCTGGCGAGCATGTCGCGGTTCTTGGCGTCGCGCCAGTATTCGAGAATGTGCTGGTTGTTCTCGGTGCGCAGGGCGATCTCGAGGGCGGGGACGCTGCCCTTGCCGAAATAGAGTGGCATGCCGGTCATGCGTGGCAGATAGAACTGCTCATACCCCTTGATGACGGCGGCGGAGAGCAGGTAGTCGACGCTGACGCGATAGCGGCTGCGGTTGCGCTCGATGAAGTCGCGCAGGAACTCGTCGAACACCGGATGCTCGCCGTTCTTGAGCAGCCTGAGCCAGAATTTGTCCTCTTTTCTCTCCTCCCCCAGGATCTGGTAGCTGACCGGGTCACGCAGCAGGGGATGGGGATGATCGCGTTCCAGTCCGGTGAAGAAGACGGCTATCAGGTCGCCTGTCTGGTAGTCGGGCAGATAGGGCACGGATACCCGGATGCCGCCGAGGGAGATGTCGGAGCTCTTGGCGAGGATCTTCTCGCCGTTGGCGAGCTGGAGCACCATGGGCGAGCTGAAGTGCATGCGCTCTTCCTGCCGCCCGTAATGGCTGGCGAAGGGGATGGCGCTGACATCGAACGGACGAAACGGGCTGATGGGCAGCGCCAGATTGTCGCTGCGCCCCTGGTTGAGTTTGTACCAGGCTTGCAGCGCCTCGTAGACCCCCAGGGTGTAGCTGTCCCGGTAGAGGTAGCACTGGGATTGAAACAGCTCGATGGCCTCGGCGGGCATGAAGTGGGTCACCCCGTCGAACTCATGCACCTGACAGAGGGCGCCCAGCTCGTTGCGCATGTCGATGACACGCCGACAGGGGGTGCACTTGCGTTTGAGTTCCATCTTCAGCAGGAACCGGCTGTTCGTATTTTCGTTCTGGGTCAGACGGTTGAAGATTTCGTCGAAGTCCTTTTCCCGGAGCAGGGGGACAAGTTGTTCTATCAGATGTAGTGGTTGTTCTGAATCCATGTATTCCTGCCGCGGAAAGTCACTTTTCCGATTCTGGGTTTGATCTGCCGGTCGCAAACAAGTATATCAAGCAGGAATTCATCCTGTCCCCGAGTTATCCATGGCCAAAAACAAAACCGCCTATGTTTGTTCCGAATGTGGAGCCGACTTCACCCGCTGGCAAGGCCAGTGCAGCGAGTGCAAGGAATGGAACACCATCACCGAGGTGCGACTGGGGGTGACGACACCCGGCAAGAGCGCTCGCTATACCGGTTATGCGGGCGCCGTCGGCAGCCAGGTGCAGACCCTGGCAGAGATCGCCACTACGGAGATCCCCCGTTTCAGCTCGGGCTTCAAGGAGCTGGACCGCGTACTCGGTGGCGGCGTGGTCCCCGGTTCGGCCATTCTCATCGGCGGCAACCCCGGGGCCGGCAAGTCGACCCTGTTGCTGCAGACCATGTGCGGCCTGGCGCAGCGCATGAAGACCCTCTATGTGACCGGTGAGGAATCACTGCAACAGGTGGCGATGCGGGCCGGTCGGCTGGGTCTACCCACGGACAAGCTGCGCATGTTGTCCGAGACCAGCGTCGAGCAGATCTGCCTCATCGCCCAGCAGGAGCAACCTCAGATCATGGTCATCGACTCCATCCAGGTGATGCACGTGGCGGATGTGCAGTCTGCGCCGGGGTCCGTCTCCCAGGTGCGGGAGTCGGCGGCGCTGCTGACACGCTATGCCAAGCAGAATCATGTGGCCATCTTCATGGTGGGCCACGTCACCAAGGACGGCACTTTGGCGGGTCCCAAGGTGCTGGAGCACTGTATCGACTGCTCCGTGCTGCTGGATGGCGGGCACGACTCGCGTTTTCGCACCCTGCGCTCCCACAAGAACCGCTTCGGTGCGGTCAACGAACTGGGGGTCTTCGCCATGACCGGGCAGGGAATGAAGGAGGTGAGCAACCCTTCCGCGATTTTCCTCAGCCGCGGGGAGGAGCAGGCTCCGGGCTCAATCGTCATGGTGATCTGGGAAGGCACGCGCCCCCTGCTGGTGGAGTTGCAGGCGCTGGTGGATTACTCCCAGCTCTCCAATCCGCGCCGGGTGGCGGTGGGGATGGACCACAACCGTCTCGCCATGCTGCTGGCGGTGCTGCATCGTCACGGCGGGTTGCAGATGGCGGATCAGGATGTGTTCATCAACGTGGTGGGTGGCGTCAAAGTCGAGGAGACCAGCGCGGATCTGGCGCTGCTGCTGGCCATGGTGTCGAGCTTCCGGGATCAGGCCCTGCCCAAGGATCTGGTGGTCTTTGGTGAGGTGGGACTCTCCGGCGAGATACGGCCCGTGCCCTCGGGTCAGGAGCGACTGCAGGAGGCGGCCAAGCACGGTTTCCGCCGAGCCATCGTCCCGCATGCCAATGCGCCCAAACATCCCATCGAGGGGATGGAGGTGGTGCCGGTGAAGAAACTCTCCGATGCCCTCGAGGCCCTGTAACCAACCATGAAAAAGGAGCGTATGAACGCTCCTTTGTTTTTCTGCCCGCCCGCTCAGGATTCGGGGGGGACGTGGTCTCGGTGCTCTTGCAGCAACTGCTCCAGCTCGCGATGGAGCAGTTGCTCCTCTCCGATGTTCAGCTCGATCATCCGCTTGAGGTGAGTGGCGCTGTCGATGTCGATGTGGTGGCAGTAAAACCCCAGCTTCTTGCTGGCTTCGTGGGTCAGCTCGACCTGCATCTTGATCTCGATGTCGCTGCCCCCGAGCACGAAGCAGATTTCGTACTCCTTGTCCTCGCTGGCGACCCAATCCTCGGGTCTGAGCAGCAGGGCTCCCTGCAGGGAGACATCGACCAGCTGGTTGCGCCACTGGTGTTCACCCTGGGTGAGCTTGGCGGCGGTCAAATAGAAAATCCGAGTAAAGTGGCGGCGCTCGGCCATGGTCGTCTCCGGTCTGCGTGCGAGCAAGATGCTCATTCTTCATGTTGCAGAGTGTAATCCAGCTGGCACGCCAGGATATTGAACTGGCTCCGATATTGAATATCAGACCTGCTGATGGCTGAGGGATTCCACCACCTGCAGCGCCTTGACCAGCCGATCCTCCTGTTTGAACCTGTCCTCCAGCACGGGGCCGAGTTGGTTCAGATCCTCGTCCAGTTGCAGCAACTGGGCTTCGTCGGCGTTGCTGTACTTGTCGTTGAACTCCAACGCGAATTCGGTACAGGCACGGATATGGGGGTAGATGCGCTTGGCCAGCTCCAGTTTGTCGCCGCTGGCTTGCTCAAAGGCGGTGACGACGTGGTTGTAGATCTCGAAATGGCCTGCGCTGACGTAGTCGACCAGTTGTTCGCAAAAACGTTGCAGTTCTACATGGCCTGGGAGGGTGCGTTGCTTGCACTTGGCGGGCATGAGGCCTGCCAGTCGCATGTACTCGACCAGCAACGCCTGTCTGGCATCCAGCCAGTCATCTATTGCTCTGTGCTTGCCTGCCAGTGCGCGCTTGGTTTTTTCCAGTTCAGTTAACATAGTCCCTCCATGGGCATGGCATGCGGCACTCGGGTCGCACGCCTCCGGTCATTCTCATCGACTGACGACACTCCTATAACTAGGGAAAATCCAGTTGACCGTCAATAGGAGTGTAGGGATATTGTTACATCAGGCGGGGATTTGCATGCCTCTCCCCACCGGTACTTCGCATCCTGTCGCCCATCCAGGGGACAAGGGGGCGATATATGTGACTATTTCCGCAGATCTTGATGAAAACCCCAGCATTCAAGCCAATCCGGCTGATAAAGCCTTTGCCTGAGTGTTTTTTTTTGAATAGAGTGGCCCGGTGCTAAATGCCCGATCATAAAGGAAATGTTATGAACAAAGCTCAACTTGTCGATGCAATTGCCGCCAAAGCAGACCTGAGCAAAGCTCAGGCCAAAGTCGCTCTGGAAGAGATCATCAATGGTATTACCCAGAGCCTGAAAGAGGGCGATGCCGTTCAGTTGGTGGGTTTTGGTACCTTCAAGGTCAACCATCGCGCGGGCCGTACCGGTCGCAACCCGCAAACCGGTAAAGAGATCCAGATTGCAGCTGCCAATGTGCCGTCCTTCGTGGCTGGCAAGGCGCTGAAAGACGCCGTCAAATAAGGTCGTCTTGTAATCAAATGAAACCCGGCTTGTGCCGGGTTTTTTCTTGCCATCTTCGTCAAAATTTGTTTCAGATACACTCAGGATATGGCATGCGCTGTAGCGAGGTGGATATGGAACAGAAAAATGCCATTCGGCAGGTAGCCGTCCCCTGGGCTCCCTCTCGTCAACTCCCTCCCGGCCTGGTCGTTGCCGAACTGCATCAGGATATCTGGAGCGACACCCTGACCGTCATGCTGGGGCGTGCTCGCAGCATCGATCTGCCTCCGTTGCCCCTGTGCCGGGTGAGTTTTCGCCACATCTTCGCGGTGCGGGTGATGGAGGATTGTGATCTGGCAGAGGGGCGTGACAGCCACGTCATCGAGGAGCAGATCCAGCTCATCACCCCGTCCCGTTTCGCCAGCTGGTTCCATCAGGAATCCGATGGGCTGCACCTGGATGAAGATTTGCAGCACTACCGCATCTCGACCTGGGATTACTGCGCCGATGTGCTGACCTCTTCTCCCCCTGAACTCCAGTTCATGGTTCAGGAGGAGTAAGCCAGACTGTCGGGTCGCCTCCGTGGTGACAAAAAAGCCGGCGCAGGGGCGCCGGCTTTTTCTTGTTCGGGAGCGCGGGGCGCTTAGCCCAGGATCTGGTCCCGGTGCAGCCCCAGCACGATCAGCAGCCCGATGAAATAGAAGACGCTGAGCTTGATGCCGAGAATGGTGAGCAGGCCGGCGCACAGACGCACCAGGGCCTTGTGCAGCCAGGATCCGGTGAAGCGGTACATGATCACTCCACCGCGTCGGCTGGCGCGAACTCCGGCACCTTGGCCATGGCGTCCAGCACCACTTGAATGTCGGCCCCCGGCTTGCAGGCATTCTCGCTCAGATGGCGACGCCAGGCGCGCGCCCCCTGCATGTTCTGGAACAACCCCAGCATGTGGCGGGTCATGTGGGAGAGGTAGTTGCCCTTGGCCAGCTCTTGTTCGATGTAAGGCAGCATCATCCGCACCACCTCGTGGCGGCTCGGCACGGCACGGTTCTCGCCGAACACCAGATTGTCCACCTGGGCCAGAATGTAGGGATTCTGGTAGGCTTCGCGGCCCATCATGACCCCGTCGAGGTGCTGCAGATGTTCAAGAGTCTGTTCCAGACTGGTCACTCCGCCGTTGATGGCAATGGTCAGATCCGGGTAATCCTGCTTGACCTGGTAGACGCGAGGATAATCGAGGGGCGGGATCTCGCGGTTCTCTTTCGGGCTCAGACCGCTCAGCCAGGCCTTGCGGGCGTGGACGATGAAGGTATCGCAACCGGCGTCCCTAACCTGCTCGATGAAGGCCTGCAAGAACTCGTAGGAGTCTTGCTCGTCGATGCCAATACGGGTCTTCACGGTGACCGGAATATCGACCACGTCGCGCATCGCCTTGACGCAATCGGCCACCAGTGCCGGTTCACCCATGAGGCAGGCGCCGAAGCGGCCGTTTTGCACCCGATCGGAGGGGCAGCCGACGTTGAGGTTGATCTCGTCATAGCCGCGCTCCTCGGCGAGCCTGGCGCAGCGGGCCAGGTCTGCCGGGTTGCTGCCACCCAGTTGCAGGGCGAGAGGGTGTTCCTGCTCGCTGTAGCCCAGATAGTCGCCCTTGCCGTGGATGATGGCGCCCGTGGTCACCATCTCGGTATAGAGCAGGGTCTGGCGGGTCATCAGACGGTGGAAATAACGGCAATGCCGATCGGTCCAGTCCAGCATGGGGGCAATCGAAAATGTCTGGTGGTGGGCAGGCTTGCCAGATATGGCCTCAGAGCCTGATTTCACGGGGTTTTCACTGATTTGTTTCTGAGTCATTTGCGGGTGTTTCCAGACATTTGTTGATTGATCCTGCCCCATATCTGCCCCACCATTTCATGGGGCAGGTGTACTCCACGAGGTATCTATGGCCGGCTACACAATAGAAAAACGTAAGACCAGCAAAGGCGAGTTACGCTATCGCTGTACCGTCAGGGAACATAAAGGCGAAGAGGTAGTATACCGAGAATCCCGAACCTTTGGCAGACAGTCCGACGCCAAGAGTTGGGGAATGCAGATGGTAGCGATGATCGAGCGAGATGGTTTGCCAGGCCAGGTGCAACCCGTCCCCACTATCCGTGAGCTTATTTCGCTCTACCGTGCCCATCCAGCCATCAGCCCAACCATAGGCAGAACCAAGGCCTACTGCCTTGACCTTGTAGCCGATTGCGATATCGCCAAGCTCAATGCTGACGAGCTCACCATCAAGGACCTTGTCGATCACTGCCAAGCCAGAAGAGATGCGGGAGCATCTCCTGCCACAATTGCCCACGACATCAGCTACCTTGGTTCTGTCTTTGCAGCCGCCAACCCCGTCTTCAATATCCCGGTCGATAACAAGCTCATCCTGGAAGCCCGTAAGACCCTCAACAACCTGAAATTGGTTGGAAAAGCCCAGAAGCGCACCCGCCGTCCGGTGAGCAATGAACTGGAACGGATCATCCAGGGGCTGGAAAAACGGCAGAGTCACGGCATGGCCAAGATCCCCTACACCGCTCTGCTCAACTTCGCCATCCTGAGTTGCATGCGGATTAGCGAGGTGTGCAAGATCAAGTGGTCTGGCGTAGATGAGAAGAACCGGGCCGTGCTGGTTGAAGACCGTAAAGACCCTAGAAAGAAAATAGGGAACCATATGCTGGTGCCCCTGCTGGGTGAAGCCTGGGAGATCCTCAAGCGTCAGCCCAGAACTGATGATCGCATCTTCCCCTACAACGGCAAGAGCGTCACCGCCGGTTTCCAGCGGGTCAGAACAGAGCTTGGTATCGATGATCTGCGCTGGCACGATCTGCGCCGCGAAGGGGCCTGCCGCCTGTTTGAGGCAGGCTTTGTCATAGATGAGGTCGCCCAGGTCACCGGCCACAGAAACATTAACATCCTCTGGCAGATCTACACCGACCTCTACCCCAACCGGGTACACGCCAAGTTTGAGCGGTTGCAACAAGCCAAGGGGGCAGCAGAGGCCAGATAAAGTGGGAAAAGTGGGATCTAGTAGTTCTCGCGTAGGTCATATCCCCTCAGACTGCGGCAATTTTCAATGTTATCGGAGTACGCACATCGCTCTTCTTGTTTTTTAACCTCAAATGAGGTATAAAAACAAGAAGACTAAAGATTCACTTAGAGGACGCTGCATGAACAACCTGCTACACACAGAAGGAAATGCCGTAGATCGGCTATCCGAGCTTGGGATTGCAATCTCTGTCCTTACAGAATCCGTTTGGCAGGGGTATCTGGCAAGGTCTCGTACTACGGCTAACCACCCGAGAATTGCTCGGGGGATCATTATGTGGGCAGAAACCGTTGCCGTATTGAGGGAACAGTTACGACCTCAGGGGTGGGTTAAATCAGATAAAGGCAACTACGAACTTACGGTAAATGAGAAAGAGGGCTTGGCCATTGTTGTTACCACTGGCGATGAAGCAACAGGCATAGTTGGAGCAACGCCTTCTAATAAGTGCCCAAAGGGCGTGAATACGGCTGAGGCAGTTGAAGCCAACAATCAGCTAGATATGTTCAGTGAGCTATTGCCAACAATTGAAGAGGTTCAAGGGCCTACGACTTGGGTACTGCTGATGCATTTGGCTGCCAATGAGGTACGTTGCGAACTCTCCCTGCCATCAAGCATTTCCAGTGGCAAAATCAATGGGTGGAAAGAGCGCATTATTTTGCCGAGTATGCCATTGGATAATGATTCAGTCGAAATTGAACTTCCTGATTTGCCAGATATAGAAGTACCTATCAAGAAGAAGGCATAACATGTTTAACAATACTCGTTTTGCCCTTGCGAGAAAGCGCAGAGGGCTAACAAAACGGGCATTGGCAAAGGAAGTTGGTGTAACAGATCGGTCGATCACTGCTTATGAGAGCGGCCAAACTGCGCCTGAAAGCCAGACCGTCGAAAAGATCGCGCGTGCGCTCCGGTTTCCGGTCGAATTTTTCTTTGCTGATGACGTAGAAGAGCTGCCCATTGAGGTGGCTAGTTTTCGTGCGCTTACCAAAATGACAGCCGCCCAAAGGGATATTGCACTGTCGGCGGGGGTAGTTGCATTGCTTTTGAATCAATGGATTGACAATAAATTTGACTTGCCATCACCTGACTTCCCTGAAGATTATCGAATTTCCTCGGATGGAAAGTCAAAAACTGACACCTATCAGCAGTCATCTGAAGGTGATCAATTCCCGAACACTGGGCAGGAAAATGATCCAGAAGCTGCTGCTGAAATGCTTCGCCGCTACTGGGATCTAGGTGAGCTTCCGATTAAGAGCATGATTGCTCTGCTTGAATCCAAGGGTGTGCGTGTCTTCTCTCTATCTGTTGATGCCAGAGAGGTAGATGCCTTTTCCATGTGGTATGGCGAAATTCCTTTTGTATTTCTTAATACCAAGAAAACAGCGGAACGTTGCCGATTTGATGCAGCTCACGAGTTGGGGCATTTAGTAATGCATCGTCACGGTGCGCCCCAAGGACAAGAGGCAGAGAAAGAAGCTAACGCCTTTGCATCGGCATTTTTAATGCCGCGACGAAGTGTGCTGGCCTATGCGCCAAGAACCGCGACATTAAAAAGCCTTATCTCCCACAAAAAATACTGGAGCGTGTCTGCCGCAGCGCTTAACTACCGGCTTCATTCATTAAACCTGACAACAGATTGGACGTATCGAACGCTATGTATTGATTTGGCCAAATTGGGGCGGGATCACGAGCCTGAACCATCACCCTTTGAAACATCGCAAGTGCTCAAGAAGGTATTCGCCAGCCTTCGCGAGGACGGTATATCTAAAAATGATGTTGCGAGGGAATTGCTGATTCAGCCGGAAGAACTGGATGAACTCACTTTTGGCTTGATGCTCAATGCTCTGGATGGAAGGTCACAGGCCTCTGCTACCCAGAAAGGACAACCTAATTTACATTTAGTCAAATAAAGTAACTGGTTATAAAAAAACAATGCAGCCCAGCTATTAATTAATGAAGCTTGGGTTGCATTGCAGTATCTAATCTAAGTGAAATAAATATTTTATTTCCGAGCGCTATCTATGCGCTCGTAAATAGACAACCGCGGAGTGCGATATTTTTTTCAGTATTCACCATTCGACGTAATTTAGCTTTGACATCTTGAGTACCATCACTATCCCTTATTTTCTTCATCTGTTTTTCCACCTGTATACGAACTTTGCTACAGAGGCCAACTAAAGTGGGATAAAATTGAGGGCGTTTAAAGCGCCCTCAATTTCTCGTTTATAGCTGCACTCTACAGCTGCCCGCCGACCCCTTTGAACTTCTCGACAAATATCGCTATTTTCTGGAAAACGCTCTGTTTTTTGGTCAGATACTGCGGGTTTAGCGGGCTCATCTTGGGCAGCAGTGAATTGAGTTCAGTGCCGTTTTCGCTAGCGAATTCGCGCTTGAGCGAGGTGCTGATATAGCGCTTTGCCGCTTCCGCATTCAGATTTTCAGAGCTGATCAGCTCATCGGCTTCTCGTCGTTGCTCGGCCTGAGCAAAGGCGTAGAAAGCTTCGATGACGCTGGCGGCATCACCAATCTGGTCCAAGTCGGTTTGATTGATAAAATCGACCAGCAGGCTCTCCTTGGCTCGGTTGCCAAGGCTTGCGCGTATCAAACGGCGTACTTCGTCAACCAGCTCGGCTTTGCTTCTGGTTTTCTTGTTGTGCTCATAAATCAGCTCAAGTATGTAATCGAGGTTGATCTCCTGGGATTTGAGCAGATC
The DNA here is from genome assembly GCF_027707845.1 of Aeromonas sp. QDB14. Lineage (NCBI taxonomy): Bacteria > Pseudomonadati > Pseudomonadota > Gammaproteobacteria > Aeromonadales > Aeromonadaceae > Aeromonas > Aeromonas sp. QDB14. Next base: position 92,215 of record NZ_JAPCJD010000010.1, read on the forward strand.
CACCTCAAAGACGATGTCGTCCCAATCAATTTTGGATTTGTCCTTTTCCTCTGCCGATTTTTGCCGACGCTGCCAATCTCGGATGTCATTGTAAGTAGAACGGTAGTCCTGGATCGTGCGTTCGGCTGGCAGGCGAATGATCTGCAACTCGGCCAGCTTTGCATCATCCAGATAGTGTTCGGCTTTGAATGCTTCGACAGCTTCAGGGTCGCTCATATCTACGCTTTGCAGGGCCCTCAGGCTGGCAAACTCGTCGTAGTTTTGCAGCAGGTTCTCAACGCGCAGATACTCTCCAAAGAGTTTCGCGAACGCCTTTTTGTCGGCCTCTTTCTCAATGGCCGCAGGGTCTGGAAAGCGCTGCTCCAGCTCGCTCACCACATCCATAAAGCCGCGCCGTGCTTGACCGGTTACGAGATCGGTAAAGCCTTCCATGTACTCCTTGTAGCTCTTTTCCAGCACCACGTTCTTGGTGTTCTTGTCACCAAACAGGGTAATGGCGTCGATGGTCGCTTGTTCCAGGTCGCGGAAGGTGACGATATTGCCGAAAGTCTTGGTGGCATCGTAAATGCGGTTGGTGCGTGAATAGGCTTGCATCAGACCGTGGTAGCGCAGGTTTTTGTCCACAAACAGTGTGTTCAGCGTGGGGGCATCAAAGCCGGTCAGGAACATGCCCACGACGATTAACAGGTCGATCTCCTTGGCCTTAACCTGTTTGGCCAAGTCGCGGTAATAGTTCTGAAAACCATTGCTGTCCACGCTGAAATTGGTTTTAAACAGCGCGTTATAGTCTGCGATTGCCGCGTTTAAAAACTCCTTGGCACTGCTATTCATGGCAGAGACATCAAAGCTCTCATCCTCAATGTCACCCACAGCATCCTGCTCTTCATTGGCGGCGAACGAGAAGATGGTGGCAACTTTAAGGGGCTTATTGCTCTTTTGCTGCAACGCCTTGAACGATTCGTAGTAGAGCTTGGCCGCCTCCACGCTGCTCACCGCAAACATGGCATTAAAGCCTTTGGCGTTCGCTTGCAGGCGATGGGTCTTTTGCCGGAAGTTATTCAGGATGTACTGGGTGATCTCACGAATGCGATCCGGATGTAGCAAGGCCTGCTTGTTTTCCGCCGCGCTCAGCTTCTTCTCATCTTTCTCTGTTTCGATGGCTTTGAACTGCGGGCGCACATCGTTGTAGTCCACCTTGAACTTGAGCACTTTTTCATCGCGAATGGCATCGGTGATGACATAAGAGTGCAACTCGCGGCCAAACACACTGGCGGTGGTGTCTGCGCCCAGCGCGTTCTGCGGGAAGATGGGCGTGCCGGTAAAGCCAAATTGGTAGAACTTCTTGAACTTTTTCTTCAGGTTGTTCTGTGCCTCGCCAAACTGGCTGCGATGGCATTCATCGAAAATAAAGACCACCTGCTTGCCGTAAATCGGCAAGTCGGCCTCGCTCTTCATCAAGTTGTTGAGCTTCTGGATGGTCGTGACGACGATCTTGTTGTCATCCTTGTCCAGATTGCGCTTCAGGCCCGCTGTGCTGTCTGAGCCATTGACGCTATCGGGTGAAAAGCGCTGGTACTCCCTCATGGTCTGGTAATCCAGATCCTTGCGATCCACCACGAAGAATACCTTATCGATAAACTCCAGTTCGGTGGCCAGCCGCGCCGCCTTAAAGCTGGTCAAGGTTTTTCCTGAACCTGTGGTGTGCCAGATATAGCCGCCGCTTTCGGTATTACTCCAGTTCTTTGTCTGATAGCTGCTTCTGATCTTCCACAGAATGCGCTCGGTGGCGGCAATCTGGTAAGGGCGCATCACCAGCAAGGTGTTGCTGATGTCGAACACCGAGTAATGCAGCAGCACATTGAGCAATGTGTGTTTCTGAAAGAAGGTTGCAGTAAAGTCCTTCAGATCCTTGATAAGCGCGTTGTCCGACTTCGCCCAATTCATGGTGAAGTCGAAGCTGTTTTTATTGCGTGTCGTGGTATTGGCAAAATAGCGACTATCGGTGCCGTTGGAGATGACAAACAGCTGTAAATATTTGAACAAAGAGTGCTTACTGTTAAAGCTTTCTTTGCTGTAGCGGTGGACCTGATTAAAGGCTTCGCGGATCGCCACACCACGTTTTTTAAGCTCGATCTGTACCAGTGGCAGACCGTTCACCAGGATCGTCACATCATAGCGATTGGCAAGGCTGCCGGTTTGTTCAAACTGCTTGATCACCTGTACCTTGTTGCGGACGGTGTTCTTCTTATCCAGCAGGTATATGTTTTTAATTCGGCCATCATCAAAAACGAAGTCATGGATATAGTCATCGTGGATCTTGCGGGTTTTATCGACGATGCTGTCGCTGGGCTTATCGAGGAAGGTCTCAACAAAACGCTGCCATTCGCCATCAAGAAACGCTATGTTATTGAGCGTTTGCAGCTGTTCCCGTACATTGGCGAGCATGGCAGCAGGGTTATTCAGGGTGGGCAGGAACTCATAACCTTGATTGACCAGATCTTCAATTAGCTCGCGCTCCAGATCACTTTCGCTCTGATAGCTTTCAGCTACAGACCATTCCTTGGTGTATTTATCCAGCACGATAAATTTGTTGGATTCTGCGATGGTTTTATAATCAGCCATTTTGGTGCTCCTGCTGCCAAAAGCCATAATTACTGACCAAGTGGTTCAGTAGCAAACCTACAGTATTCTTTTCTGGTCCACTGGGTTCAGCGACAACTTCATTCGATAATGTTGAATGACTAGTAAATTGAATAATTCGATTCAAATAGGCCTGCTTGTCGTCAGGCAAGAGTTCAGACCATTTGGGGTAGCCCAAAAAGCTTGCGGTTTTCTCATAAAGGTTTCGCAATAATGTGAAATGGTATCTTTGAACCTTGTTTTCAGCGATGGCTTTTTCCAGTGTTTGCTTCAAATACAAATGATAAGAGAAGCTCTGGTTAGAATCTCCATGCTTTTCTGCAAGCGCGAAGGTGCCATCTTCAAAACGCTCCAATAGATAACAAACTTTACTATTTAGCTCATTGTAGAGCACGTTATAAAACAAGGGACTGTGAGTGGTGACAATAAACTTCAGGTTAGATTTACTGGATTTGATAATCCCTGCCAAATTGACCGCTAGCTCAATCAAGTGATTTTCATCCAGAGAGCTGACTGGGTCATCAATAAACACATACTCTAATTGATCAAACTGATTGGTTTCCCGCTCAGCTGGCTCTGCTACATTCAGGATCGTAATTACCTGATCCAAAAGCGTGTAGAAAACACTCCAGATAAAGTTACTTTCTTCACCTTTGGAGATTTTCAGCGGTTCGGTACCTTTGTTATCACCCCGCTCCAGTGTAAAGGTCACTTCAGCAAAGTTTTCACTAAAATGCGGAGTCAATTTATCATTTACGAAGTGCTGGAAGTACCTAACAATGTTCGTATCCTGTCCAAGGTCTTTCAGAAGCGAGAGCAACCAGTCAGTATACGTATTCGGTTGAATCTTCAGTTTAGGGGCAACATCCCCTTCCAAGTCGTTGTCCCAATAAAAGAGATCTTCGGTGAAGGCGTTGTAATACAGTATTTTTTCGCGTGGCAATATTACTTCCTCACCTTCACCATTACTTTTAGGTGCAACCAGCAGTTTGAACTCACGAGACAAACGGGTTTTACCCGTACCGTTGAACGCATAGATTAGTTGCACTTTAGGCACTTGTGTGACCACCTCAACCTCGGTGGTTTTCTTATGCTTTACTGACCTTGGTGCATTTAATTGTTGGGCAATTTCCGTTAACGTCTTGCTCATATCAGGCGGCTACCTCGGTATTCGGCTTTGGGAAGCTCAGCAATAAATCGCGGTAATACTCGTATTGCTTCTGACGCAATTCAATTTCGCGGGGTAAGCCTTCCGTAATGGAGTTGGTCAGAGCATCGAATTTGTCGAGGATCGCGACGATGCGGGCTTGCTCGGCAAGTGGTGGAAAGGGGAGCTTCAATGCTTCAAAGGTGCCAAGATTTATATTGCTCTGCGCACTACTTTTTTCCTTCCCCTTTTCTTCAAGCTTACGTTTGGTTGATTGAAGAAGGTATTCAACATAAGCAGAGGTTGTTTTTTCAGGGGCAGCAACAAAGCCGATTACGCTGTCGGGAAAGCAAGCATCAAAACCCAATATGGAAGTTTCCGCGATATTGGCTGCAATTGTTATGCACAGTGTGCCCTTTGGCCACAGTTTGCTTTGCTGCAATCCAAAATCGCTATACGTTTGGTTGTGCGTCATGATGACGTGGGCTGCGTTTCTAATATCGCCCGTTTGTATGAATGGAACATCACCGCCATACAGCCGCTCATCATTTCTCGGGCGATGCTTGGATTTTCCACGCCCAAAATCAACTGCCATCTCCGGCAATGTCTTCCATTCAACTTCCCCATCGTTAAAACTCAACAACTGGTCACGATAGTAGTTGTATTGCTTTTTCCGTGCCGTAAGCTCGGTGGTAAGCTCGGTGCATATTCCGGCCGATCATGAACACCAATTCCGATTCAACGTGAACACCATTTCCGGACCAATGTGAACGCTCAT